>NZ_CEXBMR010000019.1:0-25688 GCF_982614295.1 Synechococcus sp. | reverse complement strand
GTTAGGGCTTGGAGTAGGGCACAAGCACATCGGCCAGCATCGGGAAATGGCGGCGGTTAAGGGTGGCCAGGGTGGCGCCAATAGCAGCCACGGTGGCGGCGATAAGCGCATCGGCTAAGCCGGTGCCATAACTGGGACCATATTGGCGACGCCACAACCCGGCCTGCACTGCTACCTCCCGTTCCAAGGGCAGCGAATCGAAGGCGGCCACAAACGCATCTAGCCGCTGCCGCTCTTCCCCCTCCCGAACGCCCACGTAAAGCTCCGCCACGCTTACCACCGACAGTGCCAATGGTTGGACGCAGCTCTCCAGAAACAACACCGCGTCTGCCTGATCGCGCAAATAATCAATCAGCACATCCGTGTCTACAACCAAAAGTGCCCTGGGCTTGGGTTCAACCATCAAGGAACCAGCGGCGCCTGGCGGTTGAGCTCAGAGCGCAGATCGGGCCAACTGGGGAGATCTTTCCTACCGGCCCAAATCCCGCGGGCCTGACGCAGCCTTGCCAGGCGGCCCACAGGTTGATGACACTCGAGGAAACTGTCGATGGCCTCTCGGATCAGGGCACTTTGACTGAGGCCCCTGCTCATTGCCAGGGCCTGCAATCCGAGCTTTTCGCTATCCGAAAGATAGATCTGGGTGCGCTGCATACACCTTGCGCCTAATGTATACACTATACATCAGCTTGAGCGAGCTTAAGTGGGGATGACAGGATTTAAACCTGCGCTATCTCCAGATATTCTGTTCTCAGGAGAAGATTTTGTTGAAACCCCCCTGGTTACGAGTTAAAGCGCCCCAACGGGAGCGGATTGGAGAGGTGGCAGATCTACTGCTGGATCTCAAATTGAACACCGTATGCCAAGAGGCCAGTTGCCCAAATATTGGTGAATGCTTCGCAGCTGGAACTGCCACATTTTTAATAATGGGTCCTGGTTGCACTAGGGCATGCCCTTATTGCGACATCGACTTTGACAAAAGTGTGCGAGAACTTGATCCCACAGAACCGCAACGGTTAGGAGAAGCAGTTGAACGCTTAAAGCTAAGCCATGTGGTAATCACTTCAGTAAATCGAGACGACTTACTCGATGGTGGCGCTAGTCAATTTGTGGCTTGCATTAATCAGGTTCGCCAGCGCAGCCCACTCACCACAATCGAACTGTTGATTCCTGATTTTTGCGGCAATTGGGATGCCCTTGCAACAGTGATGGCTGCAGCCCCCGAAGTGCTAAATCACAACATTGAAACGGTGCCTCGGCTTTACAAAAAAGTTAGGCCCCAAGGAATATTTGAGCGCTCGCTTGAGCTGCTGCATCGGGTGCATCAAGGCTGGTCACGCACTTACACAAAATCAGGCTTAATGGTGGGCTTAGGTGAAACAGATAATGAAGTACTTGAGGTATTAAGCAAGCTCAGCTCCCGCCATGTAGACATCGTTACTATTGGGCAATATTTATCTCCTGGCCCAAAACATTTAGCAGTAGATCGCTATCCCACCCCAGGGCAATTCGATCAGTTTCGTATTTACGCAGAGGAGAAACTTGGCTTCCTTCAAGTGGTGAGCAGCCCCCTAACCCGCAGTAGTTACCACGCCGGTGAAGTGCAAAAACTGATGGCGAAATACCCCCGTTAAATAGGGGTTACAAGTACCTTGAAACGTGCTTTCCATTTACTCCAATCAGCAAGGATCACAGCTGCTTTAGTGCTGCCCGTGGCAACTTGATGGGCCTCAAGCAAAGGCAACAGGAGAGTTTCCTGTTCAGGCGTTGTGAGTGATTCAAGGTTCACAATTTCCTGGTTAACTCTATTTATTAAGCCTCCATCTTCATCAAGGATGAAGGCCACACCACCTGTCATGCCGGCGGCCACATTGCGACCAGTGCTGCCAAGCACAACAATCACACCACCGGTCATGTATTCGCAGCAGTGATCGCCTGCCCCTTCCACCACTGCCAACGCCCCGCTATTGCGAACACCAAAACGTTCACCGGCGCAGCCAAGGGCAAACAATTCTCCGCCAGTGGCGCCATAAAGACAGGTATTACCAAGGATCACCTGCTGGCCAGGATCTTTCACTCCGGCTGGTGGCACCACTGTGAGGCGTCCGCCATTAAGACCTTTTCCTACATAGTCGTTTGCTTCTCCCACTAGGTGCAACTTCATGCCTTGCAGCACAAAAGCACCAAAACTTTGTCCTGCCGCACCATTGAAATTAAGTGCTAATTCTCCGTTGAAACCTCTATTGCCGTGGCGCGCTGCTATCTCTCCAGATAGGCGAGCACCAACGCTGCGATCAGTATTCACAATGGCCAAATTTCGACTGATTTTGCCGTGGCCTTGGATCGCAGCCATCACCTCAACATCAGCCAGCAATTGATCTTCTAAAACTGGGCCATTGCTGTGGGCAATCGCAGCATGTTGCAACCAGCTGCGATCTAGCGCTGCAGGAATTGGATCTAACAAGCAAGAGAGATCTAAGGAGGCTGTTTTAGCTAGCTGCACTGCCCGGGGTTGCAACAAATCACTGCGGCCAATTAAATCCTCAAGGCGAGCTACACCAAGAACACTGAGTAATTGCCGAACCTCTTCTGCCACAAAAAGGAAGAAATTAACTACGTGTTCAGGTACACCGGGGAAGCGTTTGCGCAGGTTTTCTTTCTGCGTTGCCACGCCAACTGGGCAGTTATTGGTATGACAAACCCGCGCCATAATGCAACCTTCAGCAATCATTGAAACTGAGCCAAAGCCATACTCTTCAGCGCCAAGTAGAGCGGCAATTAACACATCCCAGCCGGTTTTCAGGCCCCCATCAGCCCGCAACAACACCCGATCACGCAAACTATTTTCAAGCAGTGAACGATGAACTTCAGTAAGCCCAAGTTCCCAGGGGCTGCCGGCATGTTTTATCGAACTCAACGGTGATGCGCCGGTGCCACCGTCGTGTCCTGAAATTTGAATTACATCAGCATTTGCCTTAGCTACACCAGCGGCAATTGTGCCAATCCCAATCTCAGCAACAAGCTTCACACTTACCTTTGCAGCGGGATGCACCTGGTGCAGGTCGTGAATCAATTGAGCTAGATCTTCAATTGAATAAATGTCGTGGTGGGGTGGCGGTGAAATTAAGGCAACCCCTGGTTTGCTATTACGCAGCCAAGCGATGTAGCTATCAACCTTGGGCCCTGGCAACTGCCCCCCTTCCCCGGGTTTAGCCCCCTGGGCCACTTTGATCTCAAGCTGCCGAGCACTGCGTAGATATTCCGGGGTAACACCAAAACGCCCAGAAGCAATTTGTTTTATTGCTGAACAAGCGCTATCGCCATTACGCAAACCATTGAGAGTTGGTAGTGCGCTGGAATGACCCTCCCCATCCACATCAGTTAGCACTGCAAAACGGGCCGGATCCTCTCCGCCTTCACCGCTATTACTTTTGCCACCAATCCGGTTCATCGCTACCGCCAACACCTCATGGGCTTCCCGCGAAAGGGCGCCAAGGCTCATTCCACCGGTGCAAAAACGGCTAAGAATTGCCTCAGCACTTTCCACTTGCTCAATCGGCAGAGGTGTTGCTGCAGGTATCAGCTCCAGAAGATCGCGCAGGGCTGTTACCGGCCTGTTTTCCAGCAGAGTTTTATAGGTTTGAAAATGGTTGTAACCCGGCCCGGCCGCCACAGCGGCGTGCAGTGCCTTCGACATTTCGGGGCTATTGAGGTGATATTCACCGCCATTGCGATATTGCACAAAACCCATAAATTCCAGCTTGCTGCGATTTAGCTCCGGGAATGCTTTTGCATGGAAGCTGAGGGTTTCGCTGGCCAGTTCTGCCAGGCTTAAACCCGCCACCCGGCTTGTGGTGCCAGTAAAAGCAAGCTCGATCAAATCAGCGCCGATACCAATCGCTTCAAAAATTTGGGCTCCGTGGTAACTGGCAAGCAGCGAAATGCCGATCTTGGAAAGGATCTTGCGTAGGCCATCCTCAAGTGCTTTTCGCACATTCGCCTGTACTTTTTCAGGGTTAAGGGGCGGCAATTTGCCAGTTTCGATCAGCTTTTGAACCCGCGGCTGAGCCAGCCAGTGGCGGCTGGTTTCCCAGGTGAGCCAGGGGCACACAGCGCTGGCACCAAAACCAATCAAACAAGCCAAATGGTGCGTGCTCCAACACTGAGCCGTCTCGAGCACCAGTGATGCTTGTAAGCGCAGGCCAAGTTCAAGCAGGTGATGATGCACTGCCCCCACCGCCAGAAGCGGCGGGATGTAGCTCTCATCAGCATTAATGCCGCGATCCGAAAGGATCAAAATTTGAGCTCCTGCTCGCACTGCTGCTTCCGCATCTAGGCGCAATTGCAACAGCGCTTTCTCCAGAGCTACGGGGCCAGCCTCAATCGGCATCAAGGTGGAGATCTTGCTGCAGGCAATTCCTTGTTGAGTGAGGGCGATTAGCTCCGCTTCATTCAGAACTGGAGTTGATAGATGCAGCACTGCCGCCGCCGTTGGCTCTGGCTTAAGAGGTGAACCCCGCTTACCCAGATGCATTTCCAAACTCATCACCAATTTTTCCCGCAGCGGATCGATTGGCGGGTTGGTTACTTGAGCAAAACGTTGCTTGAAGTAGTCGTAGAGCAGGTGGGGTTTATCTGAAAGCACCGCCAGGGGGATGTCGTCGCCCATGCAGTAGGTGGGCTCCTTGCCTTGGCCCGCCATATCTTCGATTACAAGATCAAGATCTTCAGCGCTGAAACCAAAGGCGGTTTGCTGCTGCAACAACTGCTGCTCTGCCAGTTGCCTCTCCTGCTGCCAAGGCTGCGGAGCAAGGTCTTTACGCTGCGCTGCCAACCAATGGGCGTAGGGGTGCCGCGAAGCAACTTCCTGCTTCACCTGCCAATTACGCAGCAAACGCCCCTTTTGAAGATCAACGGCCAACATTTGGCCTGGCCCAAGCCGCCCCTTTTCAATAATCAAACTTTCATCGAGTTCCACCACACCCGTTTCAGAACCCATCACCACAAAACCATCGCTACTGATGCAGTAGCGAGCAGGCCTCAAACCATTGCGATCCAACGTGGCCCCAACGCTGCATCCATCACTAAATACCAATAGTGCAGGCCCATCCCAAGGTTCTTGGGTGCAGGCGGAATATTCATAGAAAGCTTCAATTTCAGGTTTATCCGCCAACTCCGGTTGATCACGGAATGCCTCCGGCACCAAGGTGAGCAAACTTTCAGTTATCGATCTGCCGCTGCGCACCATCAGTTCCAATGAGGCATCAAGGTTTGCCGAATCGCTGAAAGCAGGATTAACAACAGGCTTCAGTTCTGCTGCCGCCTCCCCCCACACCGCGTCAAGATTTGCCTCAGCAGCCCGGGCCCAATTGAGATTGCCGAGCAGAGTATTGATTTCTCCGTTGTGGCCCAATAGCCGCATGGGTTGAGCCAGGGGCCAACGGGGCAGGGTATTTGTGCTGAAACGGCGGTGATACACCACATAACTCACGCCAAACCTTTGGTCGCGCAGATCGGTATAAAAAGCAGACAGCACTTCAGAGCGCACCATCGCCTTGTAGACAACGGTGCGGCAACTCAGGGAAGCGAAATACAACTCCCCAACCGCAAGGCCCCAATTCGCCTCGCGCACCCGCTCCCCCAGCCTGCGCCTAAGCCGGAACAACAACGCTTCAAAAGCGTTTTGGGCCTCTTGCCCCTTGCCGGCTAAAGCTGGAGCTAGTAACCACTGCTTAATCACAGGTGCCGTTTTGCGGGCAAGTGATCCCAATACAGAGTTGGCAACTGGCACATCACGCCAGTCGAGGCTGGTTAAGCCGAGGGCAGTGGCTTCTTCTTCACAAAAGCGCTGGGCTTCTGCACGCAAGCTGCCATCAGCCGGCAAGAAAACCATCCCCAAACCGCGCAGCGATGCGGTGCTAACCGCCGCCGCTGGCCATACCGCGTCAAAATAATCCCAGGGAATGCCACACAACACTCCGGCTCCGTCGCCGGAATCACCATCACCACCACAGCCGCCACGATGTTCCACGCAGGCAAGAGCGCGGAGAGCTTGTTGAAGCATCCAATGGCTGCTTTGCCCTTGCAATTGCGCCAAAAAGCCCACGCCGCAGGCATCTTTTTCTCCCGCCACCGCCGCTGGTGCAGGGCTGTCGCAATGGGGCCACTGGGGAGTATCGAGCTGAAACATGAGCGCGGGTATACCTGCTGGAGTGCGAACTAACCGGAAAATTGCCGGAGATGCGCATCCAGCTCAAGCTCTGATCCTAAAAGTTTGTGACCTAGCTAAGTTGCAACCCTTAGTGAGGGTCTAACAGTGCTGCCGCTGAGCCTGCCACCACCACTGCCTTTTGATCTACTGCCTTTTGATCTACTGCCTTTTGATCCGCCGGCAGCCTTGATTTCACAGTTGGCGCCCCAAGAAGGCACCAGCATCAGCGTGAATGGTGAAAAAATGCTGGCCCCCTGGCGCTGGGAAAACGGCAGCCCCAGCAAATTTTGGCTGCCCCTCGATTTATTGGAAGCCCAGTTTGGAGTTAGCAAAACAAGTGCTGCAAACGGTAGTTTGAAACTGGATTGGTATGGCAGCCAGCTTGTTGTTCCAGCTGAAAATCAACGCAGCCTGCAAGACGAAGTTGGGGTGGAAGTAAGTGAGTGGTTTCGCAATCTTGGCGTTGGCAGCCAATTGCAAACCAGCGCCAAAGCAACCCCACACTTGGCAATTGAAGTGCCTGCCGCTCGGGTGCTTCAGGTGCGTTACTCGCGCTTGCAAGGCCAGTTGAGGGTGGTGCTGGATCTGAGTGGCCCCACCCTGCTGCAAAAACAAAACGAAATTTTTCAATTTAAAATCAGCAATCCTGAACTTGCGCTGAGGGGCTTGCGGCAGCAGGGTTTTGCCGCTCAATTAAACGACACTGCACTACAACTAAATAGCCAAGGGATATCAAGCCTCACCTTGGGAAATCCAGCCCGACTGGTTTTTGATCAAACCTTGCAACGGGCTACGGCAGATCTTGAGTTTCCCAATGCACCCCCAGAAATTGGGGGAGTGGCTATTGAACGCAGGGTAATAACTCTTAACGGCCAGCGATATCAACTCAGCTTTGTGCGTTTTGATCCGGTTCGCAGCAATTACGCGCTGGTGCCCCTTAGCAGTAACCGAATGGAGGGGCTGGTTTCACTAACGGCCCTTGCCCGCTCTCAAGGGGCCTTAGCAGCTATTAACGGTGGGTTCTTTAATCGAGTGCGGGAGCTGCCCCTTGGTGGTTTAAGGGACCAGGGGGCCTGGCTTTCAGGCCCAATTCTGAATCGTGGTGCGATTGCATGGCAACCAGGCCAGCAACCGGTTTTTGGCAATATTCGAATGGAAGAATGGCTTGGCGATAAACAAGGAAATCGCTGGCCCATCGGCGCCATTAATAGTGGCTATGTACAAAAAGGCCTTGGTCTTTACAACAACCTTTGGGGGAACGTTTATCTACCGATCACAAGCCAAGAAACAGGCTGGATTTTAGAAAACGGCAGGGTGTTGGAAATTTGGTTTGCCGATCAAATGGCAGCTGGGGTGCCCCTGCGCCAAGGGCAAGCCTTATTGGTGGCGCGAGGTAATAGCGATCTGAACTTGCAACCTGGTGATGAGATCCAGCTGCAACGCAACTTATTACCAAAGTATTTTGAAGCTCTACCCCACCTTTTACAGGCGGGCCCTTTGTTGTTAAACCAGGGGGTAGTTGTACTGGATGGGCCTGCAGAAAATTTCGGCGCTGCCTTCATGGCGCAACGGGCCCCTCGCAGTGTTGTTGCTGGCGACGGTGAGCAGGTGTGGCTGATAGCTCTGGATGGCCTGGATAACAGGGGCCCTACCCTTGCTGAAAGCGCTGAACTGCTTCTGCAAGCTGGCTTAAAACAAGCCCTTAATCTCGATGGCGGCAGCTCCACTGCCCTTTTGGTGGAAGGTAAGGGAGGGCTCAGTGGGCGCGGCATCGGTTCTGCAATTCACAACGGCTTAGGCCTCGTAAAACGCCCCACCCGCTAACCCCATGGATCCAAGTTCTGGTTTGAGAATCACCCCTCGGGCCGCCGCAGAGCTGTGCAGGCAGGCCGCTAGGGGCGGTTACCCCGGATCAATGGCGATAGAACTGGTGGCTGGCAGTTGTGAAGCTTGGGCTTTGCAACTCAAAGCTGGCAGCGAAGGGGAAGCACTTGCTCGCAGCGACGGAATCACCCTTTATGGCCCAGCTGATCAGCTCCACCTACTGAATGGGCTGCAACTTGATTTTCAATGTTCCCTAAGCGGCGGCGGTTTTTTACTTAGGGGTGGAGAGCGAATTCGTAGTTGCCCATGTGGTGCTGCCTTTACCCCGAGGGGGTAAAGTGACGGATTGTCGAATCAGCTGGCCGCAATGGCCTGCTTCCGGTTTTAGATGCCCACCATCCAGCAACTGATCCGCACTGAGCGGCAGAGTCTTACTCGTAAGACCAAATCCCCTGCCCTACGGGGTTGCCCGGAGCGACGTGGGGTTTGCACCCGCGTTTACACCTCCACTCCAAAAAAACCAAACTCCGCCCTTCGCAAGGTGGCAAGGGTGCGGCTCACTTCTGGGTTCGAGGTAACCGCTTATATCCCAGGCATTGGCCACAACCTGCAGGAGCACTCTGTGGTGTTGATACGCGGCGGCAGGGTTAAGGATTTGCCCGGTGTGAGATATCACATTATTCGCGGCACCTTAGATACATCCGGTGTGAAAGATCGTCGCCAAAGCCGTTCCAAATACGGCGCTAAAACCCCCAAGGATTGAACTGAGCTCTAGCTCTCGATCCTATTAACTTTTCTTTGCTGATTTTCTCCTCCCATGTCCCGCCGCAACGCCGCTGAGAAACGCCCGGTTCTGCCTGATCCGCAATTCAACAGCCGTTTGGCCTCAATGATTGTGGCCCGCTTGATGAAGCACGGTAAGAAGTCCACCGCCCAGCGAATCCTCTCGGACGCTTTCGGCATGATCAACGAGCGCACCGGGGTAGATCCTCTGGAAGTGTTTGAAACAGCCGTGCGTAATGCCACCCCTTTGGTGGAAGTTCGGGCCCGCCGAGTGGGGGGTGCCACCTATCAAGTGCCGATGGAGGTGCGCCAAGAACGGGGAACTGCTATGGCCTTGCGTTGGCTCGTGAACTTTTCCAGGGCCCGCAACGGTCGCAGCATGGCCCAAAAGCTTGCTGGTGAATTAATGGATGCTGCCAACGAAGCTGGTAGTGCTGTCCGTAAGCGTGAAGAAACCCATAAAATGGCTGAAGCGAATAAAGCGTTCGCTCACTACCGCTACTAAGCCCTTTGTTGTCAGTGTGCGGGCCAACCGCTGACTTTTAACAAATCTGTAAAGTTGAGTCCATTTTTCCAGCACACTCAAGGAGCATCCCGTGGCACGCGCCTTCCCTTTAGATCGCGTTAGAAACATTGGCATTGCTGCCCATATAGACGCCGGCAAAACCACCACCACTGAACGAATTTTGTTCTACTCAGGTGTGGTGCACAAGATGGGCGAGGTACACGATGGCGCCGCGGTAACAGACTGGATGGATCAGGAAAAGGAGCGGGGTATCACCATTACCGCCGCTGCAATTTCCACCAGCTGGAAAGATCACCGCATCAATATTATTGATACCCCCGGCCACGTAGATTTCACCATCGAAGTAGAACGCTCGATGCGCGTTCTTGATGGTGTTATTGCAGTTTTCTGCGCCGTTGGTGGAGTGCAGCCACAATCTGAAACGGTTTGGCGCCAAGCGGATCGCTACAAAGTGCCGCGCATGGTTTTCGTTAATAAGATGGATAGGACAGGTGCAAATTTCCTAAAAGTTTACGAACAAATTAAAGATAGATTAAAAGCAAAAGCAGCCCCGATCCAGCTGCCAATTGGCGCTGAAAATGACCTGAAAGGCATCATTGATCTTGTTCAGAATAAGGCGTTTATTTATACTAACGATCTCGGCACAGATATTTTAGAAGTTGAAATTCCAGATGACATGAAGGAGTCTGCCGCCGAATGGCGCTCCAAATTAATGGAATCAGTTGCCGAACTTGATGAAGAGCTAATTGAGGTTTTCCTAGAAACTGGTGAATTAAGTGAGGCCCAACTTCGTAAAGGTATTCGCGAAGGTGTTGTTAGGCACGGTTTAGTACCTATTCTCTGTGGCTCCGCTTTTAAGAACAAAGGCGTTCAGCTAATGCTGGATGCAGTGGTGGATTATCTGCCAGCCCCCGTTGATGTGCCCCCGATTGCGGGCCTTTTACCCAATGGTGAAGAGGGCATCAGACCCTGCGACGACAACGCACCGTTTAGCGCCTTGGCCTTCAAGGTGATGGCAGATCCCTACGGAAAACTCACTTTTGTGCGTTTGTATTCAGGCGTGTTGCAGAAAGGCAGTTACGTGATGAATTCCACCAAAGATAAAAAAGAACGCATCTCGCGTTTAATTCTGCTCAAAGCCGATGATCGCGAAGAGGTTGATGAATTGCGCGCTGGCGATTTAGGTGCAGTTCTAGGCCTTAAAGACACAACAACTGGAGACACCCTTTGCGTTGATTCGGATCCAATTATTCTTGAATCCCTTTTCATACCAGAACCTGTTATTTCAGTTGCCGTTGAGCCAAAAACAAAGGGCGATATGGAAAAACTTTCCAAGGCTCTTCAATCTCTTTCAGAAGAAGATCCCACCTTCCGGGTAAGAACCGATCCGGAAACAAGCCAAACCGTTATTGCCGGTATGGGAGAGCTTCATCTGGAAATCCTGGTTGATCGGATGTTGCGGGAATTTAAAGTGGAGGCAAATATTGGAGCTCCGCAAGTTTCTTATCGAGAAACAATCCGCGGTAGCTCTAAAGGTGAAGGTAAATTTGCAAGACAAACTGGTGGTAAAGGTCAATACGGTCATGTAGTTATTCAAATGGAGCCAGGGGAGCCCGGCACAGGTTTTGTATTTGTTAATAAAATTGTTGGCGGTATTGTTCCAAAGGAATATATCGGTCCGGCAGAAGCAGGTATGAAAGAAACCTGCCAATCAGGTGTTATTGCTGGTTACCCATTAATTGATGTGAAAGTATCAATGATCGATGGTTCATACCACGACGTTGACTCCTCGGAAATGGCATTTAAAATTGCCGGCTCTATGGCATTTAAAGATGGTGTTAAAAAGTGCAATCCCGTACTTCTTGAGCCGATGATGAAAGTAGAAGTTGAAATACCTGAAGATTATCTTGGCTCCGTCATCGGCGACCTTTCCTCAAGGCGCGGCCAAGTGGAGGGGCAATCGATCGATAACGGCACTTCAAAGGTGCAAACCAAGGTGCCCTTGGCTGAGATGTTTGGCTACGCCACACAATTGCGGTCGATGACCCAAGGTAGAGGTATATTCTCAATGGAGTTCAGCCATTACGAGGAGGTCCCTCGGAATGTGGCCGAAGCCATCATTTCCAAGAATCAGGGCAACTCCTGATCCACTCCCCCCTCTTCGTTTTCCCTCGATTTTTATTTAACAATGGCCCGCGAGAAGTTTGAGAGAACTAAGCCTCACGTCAACATCGGCACCATCGGCCATGTAGACCACGGCAAAACCACCCTCACCGCTGCGATCACTAACGTGCTCGCTTCACTCGGTCAGGCCAAAGCCCAGGCTTACGATGAAATTGATGGCGCCCCTGAAGAGAAAGAGCGCGGCATCACTATCAACACCGCCCACGTGGAGTACGAAACCGTAGGTCGTCACTACGCCCACGTGGATTGCCCTGGTCATGCTGATTATGTGAAGAACATGATCACAGGCGCCGCCCAAATGGACGGTGGGATTCTTGTGGTAGCCGCCACAGATGGGCCTATGGCCCAAACCCGTGAGCATATCTTGCTTGCTAAACAGGTGGGTGTGCCCGCTCTTGTGGTGTTCCTCAATAAGAAGGACATGGTCGACGACGAGGAGCTCCTAGAGCTCGTTGAACTCGAAATGCGGGAACTTCTCGATAAATACGATTTCCCCGGCGACGATATCCCCGTGATATCTGGATCTGCCCTTAAAGCCCTAGAGCACATCCAAGGCGGCGGCAAAGGTGCCCGTGGTGAAAATGAGTGGGTAGACAAGATCCTTGATCTCATGGACGCTGTTGATGCTTCCATACCTGAGCCCGAGCGCGAAATTGATAAGCCCTTCTTGATGGCTATCGAAGACGTGTTCTCGATCACAGGTCGTGGCACCGTTGCCACCGGCCGGATCGAGAGAGGCAAGGTAAAAGTTGGGGAAACCGTTGAGATTGTTGGTATTCGCGAAACCCGCACTACCACCGTTACCGGTGTAGAAATGTTCCGCAAACAACTAGAAGAAGGCATGGCTGGCGATAACGCTGGTTTGCTCTTACGCGGTATCCAAAAGGAAGATATCGAAAGGGGCATGGTGCTGGTGAAGCCAGGTTCCATCAAGCCACACACAAAATTTGAAGGTGAGGTTTACGTGCTCACCAAAGAAGAAGGTGGTCGTCATACCCCTTTCTTTGCTGGCTATCGCCCACAGTTTTATATCCGTACCACCGATGTAACTGGGCAAATCACCCAGTTCACCGCAGACGACGGCACCCAAGTTGAAATGGTTATGCCTGGTGACAGGATCAAGATGACCGGCCAACTGATCTGTGGCGTAGCTATGGAACAGGGCATGCGCTTTGCCATCCGCGAAGGTGGCCGCACCATTGGTGCTGGCGTTGTTTCTAAGATCCTCGAGTGATCTAGCCCAAGCTGGTTGTTAGCTCGAACTTTGGGCTAACAACCAACTTCTGTTTACGCACCTCGACAACTGAATTTTCCTCTAACCGCCTCCGAGCCTTATGACTAACGCTATCGTCCAGCAAAAAATCCGCATCCGCCTAAAAGCGTTTGATCGCCGCATGCTGGATCTTTCTTGCGACAAAATCATTGAAACCGCCGATCACACAGCTGCTACAGCGATCGGACCGATCCCCTTGCCAACAAAACGGAAAATTTATTGTGTTTTGCGTTCGCCTCACGTGGACAAGGATTCCCGCGAGCATTTTGAAACCCGTACCCATCGTCGTTTAATCGACATCTACAACCCATCAGCTAAAACAATCGATGCTTTGATGAAGCTTGATTTGCCTAGTGGCGTTGATATTGAAGTAAAGCTCTGATTGCTGCTTAGATTGCCTAGAATAATCCATATTCTCCCGTTGTTATGGCGGACCTATCCGTTCGGGAGCTACCGCTCTTTCCCCTGCCAGATGTGGTGCTCTTCCCCCAGGAGGTGCTGCCTCTACATATTTTTGAGCAACGCTATCGCTTAATGCTCAAAAGTGTTCTAGATAGTGATCGTCGTTTTGGGGTGGTGCGTTGGGATCCTGATCAAAAGGCGATGGCTGCTATCGGTTGTTGCGCTGAAATCTTGCAATGTCAAACCCAAGCTGATGAACGCAGCAATCTCGTTACTCTTGGGCAGCAGCGTTTTCGCCTTTTAAATGTGGTGAGAGAAGCCCCTTTCATGGTGGGTTTGGTGTGCTGGTTAGAGGATGAGCCCGTTGAGGATGATCTGCAACCGCTCGCTAATGATGTGCGTCAAGCCCTACGTGATGTTGTGGATCTATCCGGCAAATTGCTCGGCCACCAAACCGTATTACCAGACGACCTTCCGATACTGCCCCGCGAATTATCTTTCTGGGTTGGCGGTCACCTTGGTGGAGCGGTAGCTGATCATCAACAGGAGTTGCTGGAGATGACATCTACCGCAGATCGTTTGCAACGGGAACTCGATCTTCTCGATCACACCCGCAGGCAACTGGCGGCCCGCACAGTTCTTAAAGACACCCTCAAGGATTTAGAGAAATGACAACTGGGCTGATTATCTGCCTGTTGTTATTATTTTTACTGTTAACGCTTACTTTTGCTTTTGTTGCGTGGTATTTCTTACCGCGGCGTTTTAGTGGTGGACAAAGCGTTGCCAATGCTTACGATCGTTGGACCCAAGATCAATTGCTGGAACGTCTTTGGGGCGAACATATCCACCTCGGCTACTACGGCAAACCAACCAAACGGCGGGATTTTCGCCAGGCTAAAGCAGATTTTGTTAGCGCCTTAGCCCACTGGGGTGGTTTAGATAAATTACCGCCCGGTTCACGGCTCCTTGATGTGGGTTGCGGCATCGGTGGCAGCAGCCGTTTATTAGCGAGCCTTTTTGGCTTTGAAGTGGTTGGGGTAAGCATCAGCCCCGCCCAAGTGGAACGAGCTAGGCAACTTACACCCGCAAATATGAGCTGTAGTTTTGCCGTTATGGATGCCCTTAATCTCAAATTTGATGCCGCTGAATTTGATGCGGTGTGGACGGTGGAATGCGCCCCACACATCGCAAACAAACAGGGCTTTGCTGATGAATTAATGCGCGTACTTAAACCCGTTGGTTTATTGGTGGCAGCTGATTGGAATCAACGGGATCACAGCGTCACCCCCTTCAGCGGCCTTGAGAGCTGGGTATTGGAACAACTGCGGGTGCAATGGGCCCATCCCGCTTTTTCCAGCATTAATTCCTTTTCTAAAAATCTAAGCGCCACTGGTGCTCTAGATCACCCAGCCCAAACTGGCAACTGGAGCATTGAAACTCTGCCCTCCTGGATTGCCTCAATAACAGAAGGTATAAAACGACCAGGGGCAGTTTTAAGCCTTGGCCCTAATGCTTTCATCAAAGCCTGCAGAGAAATACCAACGTTGTTATTGATGCATTGGGCTTTTTCAAATGGCTTAATGCAATTTGGCTTATTTAAGGCAGAACGGCGTCGTCGGTAATCGGGTAGGTGCCAAACTCAATCAAGCGTTCACATAAAGGTTGTAATTCCTGCAAAGTTTCTATTAATTGTTGCTGTTGTTGTTGCGGCTGAGTGATTGCCTCTGAGGGCCAATTAAGATCTACAAAAAATACATATTCCCCAAGCTCTCGTTTTGATGGCCTTGATTCAATCCGGCTCATATTTAATTGCCGCTTAGCAAATACTTGCAAAGCTTCCACCAAGCCACCAGGGGAATTGGCATGCAACGAGAAGGCCAAACTAGTGCAACTAGCAGCCTCGATTTGAGCTTTTAATGCACCACGTAATAACAAAAATCTTGTGCAATTGCCCTGCTGATCATTGATCGGATAAGCCAATTCCGCTAGGCCATGTTTTAGGGCTGCCGATTGTGATGCGATCGCTGCTCTAAATCGTGAACCCTTCACCATTCGAGCCGCTTCTGCTGTGGAATTGGTGGGCAACTGCAGTGCTTGAGGAAGATGCTTTTGCAACCAGCTGCTGCATTGACCAAGGGCCTGGGGATGAGATAACACCTCGGTGATGCCATCTAAAGATCCATCGCCAAGTAAGGCATGGCGAATCGGCAACACCAACGCCCTTTCGATGCTTAATGGGGTTTTTTGAAATGCACCCGATTCCCAAAGCGTATCCAAACAGGTGGTAACACCTCCTTCCACAGAATTCTCAACCGGCACTACCGCTGCATCCACCAGGCCAGATCCCAGCGCTTCCATCACATTGCGAATTGTGATCTGCGGTAGTAACAGGGCCTCAGGCGCATTTGCCAAATTTGCAAGGCGTAAAGCGGCCTGTTCTCCGTAGGTACCAACCGGACCCAGGTAAGCAATGGCAGAAATGGGCACTAACAACGGAGCAAAAAAGGCACACACCGATAGGATCCTGCACGATTAGGGGTTCGGCCATGGTTTTGGCCTTCAAAGCTGTCCAGAAACTAGATCTTCCAGTTTTGGACCAGCCAGGCAGGTTGCCCGATTATTTGCGCGAAGAAAGGCGAGTGGTGGGAGCACTTTTAAGCTCCGAACAACTCACTTGCCTTGCGGCTGGCAGTTATCGCTACGCGGTAAATCCATTGCAGTTGTTCCAATTGCGGATAAAACCAGTGGTGGAACTAAAAGCACAGCAATTTCAAGGACGGCTCGAACTCGATTCTGTGAAATGCGATCTAGAAGGTGTACCCGGCATCACAGATAACTTTCAATTGAGCTTGCGTTCCTGGCTTCAAGCTGAACCAAATGGCTTGGTAGGTGAAGCGGAATTAAGTGTTGAAGTGGATCATCCCCCGATATTGCGCCTGATCCCTGCGCGGATACTGGAGGCCACCGGTGAATCGCTGCTGAATGGCATCCTGCTCACCATCAAAGGGCGGGTTGGGAAGCAAGTGGTGCGTGATTTCCAGAGTTGGTGCCAAGTGCAAAGCTGAGGCGATGCAGGGGGCTTGGGCCAAGTTTTTGTAATGCCATGCGGTGCTGCAAGGTTCCATAGCCGTGATGTTGCTCTAGGCCATACCCAGGCCAAACCAAAGCCAACCGTTCCAAAAGTTGATCACGATGTTCTTTTGCCAAAATGCTGGCGCAAGCGATGGTGAGGCAGCTGCTATCACCCCGCACAACTGTTTTTTGCGCTGCCTTCCAGGGCCTAAGTGCTTGGGAACCATCCACCAGCAATAATTCCGGCACCACCTGCAACCTTTGCAGGGCCCGCAACATTGCAAGTTCGGTGGCGCCTCGAATCCCCATACGATCAATTTCAGCTGCCGATGCTTGGCCATAACCAAAGCTTGCCAAAAAAGGGGAGATAAGAGGAATCAGAGAAGCACGCCGTTTAGATGATAAAGCCTTGCTATCTGTTACCCCTAATTGAGGTAAATAATCAAAAGCTTCTGCATCTAAGCAAACTGCAGCAGCCCAAACGGGGCCGAATAAGCAGCCCCGACCCACTTCATCAACCCCGGCAAAACTATTTAGGCCAAGTTGTTGTTTTGAGGCAAGGCTTAACTCCAGTGGTATTTCCAGAATCAGCTTGCTGAAGAACGCCTGCGCCTACGGCGACCTTCATCGGCTGGATCAAGCTCTGTTTCGATTGCAACTTCAGCTTCTTTGTTTATTGCTATTTCATTATTTTCATCTGATTCTTTTGTTTTATCAGATTCCTTTATTTCATCTGATTCAAATTGTTCATCAAATTCTGGCTCTATTGTTAGGAGTGGTGCAATCGTAAAAAGCTCTTCTTGTTCTTGTTCTGAATTATTGAAACCATCCCCATCCGCTGGGGTGATTTCAACCATGGAAGACCTGCCAGCACCACGGCCACCGCGACGACGCCTGCCCCCTTGCACCGCGAGTTCGGTGCGGGCCAACTCCAATACTTCGGCAGCATCTTCGCCGGGGCGAACAACTTTCACCACTACATTTTCTAGTTCCTCGGGGGCGGGATCTAGCAGCAACGCAGGGTTTAGGCCCATCCAACCAAAAACCAACTCCTGGCTGTCGTCCATGGAAACCGCAAGCAGTTCAGGATCGTTTCGCCTTGGCTCTGAAGCAGCAGTGGCTGTTGCTGTTGCTAAAGCGGGCACGCCATTGCTGGCAGCTGCTGGTTCTGAATCAAAACTGCGCGTTCCGCCTCTACCACCACGGCGACGGCCACCCGCATCAATTCCGCTCGGACTCGATACTTCAGCCCTTGCAGAAGCCACCGAACGCACTAAACCAGGCAGTGCCGCCAATGGTTGCAGGCTGTCTTTTCCGGGCAGAGTAACCACATGACCCAAGCCACCACAACTGGGGCAGGCCCTACCAAACAACTCATAAATATTTTGCCCCTGACGCTTGCGGGTGAGCTCCACCAGCCCCAATTCAGTAATTTGGGCGATTTGAGGGCGGGCTTGATCATCCCGCATTGCTTGGGTGAAGTGCTCAAGCAGCATTAATTGATCGCGACGAGATTCCATATCAATGAAATCAATAATCACAACTCCACCGATATTGCGTAACTTCAGCTGCCGGGCAATCTCAGTGGCAGATTCACAATTTGTCCAAAGAACTGTCTCCCTTGAATTAGCCGATCGGGTAAATGAACCGGAGTTCACATCAACTACTGTGAGGGCTTCAGTGGGTTCGATAATTACATAACCGCCCGATGGCAAATCAACCCTTGGTTTTAATGCATCACGAATAGCCGCGTGCACTTTGTAATATTCAAGAATTTCAGTGGATTCATCATGAAATTCCACCACAAGATTTGTTTGATCTTGGCCAAGAAACGCATTAACGCGGGCGACGGCTTCTTGAGAATCCACCACAACCTTCAACACTTCTGGGCTGTAGAGATCACGCAATACACGATGAATAAAATCTTCGTCGCGATTTAATAAAATAGGAGGCTGGGCGGTTTCCGCCGCTTGTTGGATTGCTTCTAATTGACGCAATAACGATTCAAGATCATCGATAATTTGCTCTTCGCTAATACCTTCAGCCTCAGTGCGCACCAGCAAACCGGTGCCCGGTGGTTTGATTAATACCGATAGGGCCCGCAAACGATTACGTTCCGATTCAGCCGCAATGCGGCGAGAGATATTTACCCCTTGGCCATGGGGCTGCAGCACTAAAAACCGCCCTGGCAAAGAAAGATTTCCCGTTAAACGGGGCCCCTTAGTGCCTGTGGGCTCCTTCATTACCTGCACCAACACCTTTTGGCGAGGTTCAAGTAATTCGGTGATAGCTGCCCCACCTTTTTTTAAACGCAGGGGCCCAAGATCAGAAAGATGAATAAATCCATTCTTTTCACTTTCGCCAATATTTACAAATGCGGCATCAATCCCCGGCAAAACATTTTCAACGGTACCTAAATAAACATCACCAATTTGATGGCGACCTTGGGCAACGATTAATTCATCAACACGTTCTTCGTTGAGTACGGCTGCGATCCGTAATTGCTCAGCGATAACGATCTGCTGTGGCATGGGCTGAGGCAACCCCTTGCGGGATCACCAATAAGGGTGGATGGGGAAATAAAAAAATGCTTTTGTGCTTTCAGTTGTTGGGAACTGAAGCAAAGATCAAACCAATTAGACGTATTTCAACAATGCATATCAAAAGACATGCTGCGTGTGCAGGAATCAGACAGCTACCTAGAACCCTTGGACGCATTCACTGCCGGGAGCGATAAACGCAGCCTGGTTTGAGGGCGATTCTTCGGGCGGTATCTCCGCCTCATTAATAATTTAGCACGCCAGATTCAAGGATTCGCGAATTTGATGCACTAACAGCAGGGGCGTTGCCAAACGTTGCTCCAATAGTTGCAGCATTTGATTTGGTTTAAGTGAGCGGCCACTGTTTTCCACCCAACTATCTAAACCGATTTCCACACCAGTGGATTTCCATTGATACCAATGCAAATCAAGCAAATATACTTTTAAATCTTTTTCCTTTAGGCGGCCCAATCGATCTTTACAAATTAATGGCAATCGTTCTGCTGCCAGCAGCTCGCCAAGGGCGCCTTGCCAAACTTCCGCTTCAGGGCTTTCAAACCCTGGCTGCACCTCGATGTTGAGTCGCCAACTGGCGGAAACGATCGACTGGGATAAGGCGGGCGCATGCACTGCAATTCGGTGGGCACTTATTAGTTGCAGCCCTGGCGGTAGTTGAGGCTGCAAAAGTTCTAGAAATTTTTCAGCTGTAATTTCAGCGCAAAAACTGAGGTCGAACCAATCAGCATGGGCCTCAGCCCCAAGGGGCAAGGCAAGGGCAAGCTGCAACCGCGGCAAAGGGTGGAAGCCACCGCTAAAACTCACCGGCATTCGTGATCGCCGCAAGGCGCGATCAAAAATTCTCACTAAATCAAGATGGCTCAACAAAGCCATCCCGGCAGTTTTTGCAAAACAAACCCGCAACCTGGCCACCTGCTCATCAGGAGGCTTGCGCGGTTTAGCGATTGGGGGTATGGGAAGGGCTGGCACCACTACGTTGTGCCCTAAATTCTCACCGCATACGCCGCAATGACTGCAACTTTCAAAGGAGCAATCAGGCAATTGTTGAGCCATTAAGGCTCGCTCAAGATCCTCCTGAAGCCATTGTTTACTTACGCCTGAATCAATGTGATCCCAGGGCAGCGGTTCACGGCAACGCTCTTGGCGTTGTTCAGGGCTAAGGGCCTGAAGTTCAGCCCATGTACCCAGTTCCAGGGCCCTATATCGCCCCCCTAATCCTGCCGCCTCAATCGCCCCAATCCAAGCGCCGTAAGTGCGATCAGTGTTCTCAAACCAGGCATCCATGCCGGCTCCTGCTCGCCAGGCGGCTTCAATCACTGGCGCAACACTTTGATCGCCGCGGCCGATGAAATCCTCCATCGCTGAAAGCCGCACATCGGTGAAATTCACCTTCAACGCACGAAATTGGGCAAAACGCTGCTTCAGCAATTGTTGGCGGCGTTGAAATTCCAAAGACGACACGCTGTGCCACTGAAATGGCGTATGCGGTTTTGGTGTGAAATTACTGATGGTGAGGTTGAGCTCCAACCTGCCGATATCGCTCATCTCAGCGCGCAACATCTCAACGGTATCGGCTATGCCATGCACATCGGAATCGGTTTCGCCGGGCAAACCAATCATGAAATAGAGCTTCAGCTTGCGCCAGCCGTGCTGCATCGCAGTGCGCACCCCATCGATCAAATCTTTATCAGTGAGGCCTTTATTAATAATGTCTCGGAGTCGTTGGGTGCCGGCCTCTGGTGCAAAGGTGAGGCTGCCCTGCTTTGTGCCACCAAGGATATGGGCAATATTGCTATCAAAGCGATCGATGCGCTGGCTCGGCAAAGCCAAGCTCACGTTGTGTTCTTGCAAGCGATTGCGCAATTCCACCCCCACCGCAGGCAGGGCTAAATAATCACTGCAACTAAGTGAAAGGAGCGAAAAATCGCTATACCCGGTTTTGATCATGCCGGTTTCCACCGCTTCCACCACCTCTTTGGGATCCACATCCCTGGCGGGGCGCGTGAGCATGCCGGGCTGGCAAAAGCGACAACCACGGGTGCAACCGCGGCGGATTTCCACTGTGAGGCGATCGTGAACAGTTTCTACATTTGGTACTAATGCCATGGCGTAGTGCGGCATGGGCGTAGCGGTGCGTCTAAAAACCCTGCGTTTTCCGATGCAGGGCACATACACACCGGGGATTTCAGCTAAATCTTCTAAAACCGCGCGTCTTGTTAAGCCAACCCCAATCGCTTCCTCCAATACCAAGCCAATTTCGGCAAGTAATTCCTCCCCATCGCCGAGGGCAATGAAATCAAAGAAAGCTGCATAGGGCTCCGGATTACTGGTGGCGGTTTGGCCGCCAGCAAAGATCAAGGGAGGTGCCTCAGGGTGATCCAGAGGGAGATCACCACGCTGAATAGTGCGCAGGGGGATCCCAGCTAAATCGAGCATTTCCAGCACATTGGTGGCGCCCAGTTCGTAGCTAAGGCTGAAACCAAGGATGTGAAAACTAGCGAGGGGGCGTTTGCTTTCCACAGCAAACAGAGGCGCGCCAACAGCTCTAAGCCGTGCCGCTAAATCGGGCGCCGGCAGGTAAGCACGATCGCAAAGTTGCCGTGGTTGAGCATTAAGGATTGAATAAAGAATGATGTGGCCAAGGTTGCTGGCGCCTACTTCATAAACTTCTGGGTATGTGAGTGCCCAACGCACCGCTGCTTGATCCCAATCACGAGGTATCACCCCCCTTTCGTTGCCCAAATAGCGACCGGGTTTGGAAATCCCCGCGTTAACTAAAGAAGCGAAGGGAATTGATGGCAAGTTGGCAGGAAGGAGCGCCGCCATAGGAGAATTAATGAAGTATTAGAGAGTGCATTGGTTCAAGTAAACGGCAACTATCTCAAGCTCAAAGCAGGCTATCTGTTCCCCGAAATTGCACGGCGGGTTAGAGCTTTTAGTGACGCCAATCCCAGCGCTGCAATCATCCGCCTCGGCATTGGCGACGTAACAGAACCCCTACCGCAGGCTTGTCGTGCTGCGATGAAAACAGCCGTTGATGAAATGGGCACCCGGGATGGGTTTAGGGGGTACGGCCCCGAACAGGGATATCAATGGCTGCGAGAAAAGATTGCCAGCAATGATTTTCAAGCTCGCGGCTGCCAGATCAGCGCAGAAGAAATCTTTGTATCGGATGGATCCAAATGTGATAGCAGCAATATCCTCGATATCCTCGGCCCTGAAAATCGCATTGCTGTTACGGATCCGGTTTACCCGGTTTATGTAGATAGCAACGTGATGGCGGGCCGCACGGGCGAGGCCGATGAGCTGGGTCGCTATGGCGGTCTTTCATATTTGCCAATCACTGCTGCTAATGGCTTCACAGCGGAAATACCAACTGAAAAGGTAGATCTGATCTATCTCTGCTTCCCAAATAACCCCACCGGTGCTGTAGCTAGCAAAGCTCAACTAAAAGCCTGGGTTGATTACGCCCGAGCTAATGAAGCCTTGATTTTATTTGATGCAGCCTACGAAGCCTTTATTCAAGATCCCGAATTACCCCATTCAATTTATGAAATTGAAGGCGCCCGCGAATGCGCTATTGAATTTCGTTCATTTTCAAAAAATGCTGGTTTCACTGGCACCCGCTGCGCCTTCACTGTGGTGCCCCGCGGCTTAATGGGTAAAGCAATAAATGGCGAAAAAGTAGAAATTTGGGGGCTCTGGAACCGGCGACAGTGCACCAAGTTCAACGGCGTTAGCTACATCGTGCAACGGGCAGCGGAAGCGGTTTACAGCTCAGAAGGAGCTGCTGAAGTGAAAGCGCTGGTGACTTTTTATATGGAAAATGCCGCAATCATTAGAAACGCCCTAAGCGCCGCAGGGCTGCAGGTGTATGGCGGCGAACAGGCACCTTATGTATGGATAAAAACCCCTGAAGGCTTGGATTCCTGGGGATTTTTCGACAACTTGCTTTCTGGTGCAAATGTGGTGGGCACACCAGGCAGTGGCTTTGGTGCAGCTGGTGAGGGCTATTTCCGCCTTTCGGCTTTCAATAGCCGCGCCAATGTGGAAGAAGCGATGGCAAGGTTAAAAAAGCTATTGGTATCTCCATAAACCCATATCGCGGCCAACGCTTGCCTAGATTTTTAAGTTGTTAAGTGCGACTTGGCCAAGATGACCAATCTGCATAAGGCTTCCCAATCGCCAGAAGGCAACCCAGGTGGTGTTGCGGTATTGGAAAAAGCCCCTGAAAGGGTGCGAAAACCGTCGCCCCGCTACAAAGTGCTGCTCCACAACGACCCGGTTAACAGCATGGAATATGTGGTTACCACTTTGCGACAGGTGGTGCCATCACTCAGCGAACAAGATGCCCTCGCTGTGATGCTGGAGGCCCACAGCACTGGCGTTGGCTTGGTGATTGTTTGCGACATAGAACCGGCGGAGTTCTACTGCGAAACTCTTAAAAGCAAAGGTTTAACAAGCAGCATCGAGCCAGAGGAGTGATGGCTTGGCTTAACACCCTGCTCTATCCAGCGGTGTTGGTTGCCATTTTCCTGGGCTTTCAAGCCCTAGGGGTAGCGCCAGCGTTGGCGGCGTTGCCGGCACTGTTGGCTTTATTAGTGAGCCTGCCGCTACGGGTTAAGAACCTATGGAAAGAGAAACAAGCCTGGGTGAGCTTGGGGGTTGTGGCGCCATCACGAAAAGATGCCTTGAAGGCGCTGCTACGGGGCTTAATAAAGGCAGTACTGCTTTTATTAGTACTTTGTATCGGCCTGTTTTTATCTGGCCAACTCAAGTGGCAGCCGCAAATTAGCGCTGGTTTATTGCTGAACGGCCTTGCGCTTGGCCTTGGGGTTGGCTTTGCCGAAGAATTGTTATTTAGGGGTTGGCTACTGGGGGAACTGGAATTTCGCTTTGCTTCTAAGGCTTGGGGAAAGAGCATTGCATTGGTTCTACAAGCGCTTGTGTTCAGCCTGGCCCATACCAGATTCAACCTGCCCCTGGCATCCTTGCTTGGGCTATTAGGTGGCCTAACCCTGCTGGGCTTGGCCTTGGGCTTACAAAGACGAGCCGATGCTGGCTTGATTTGGGGGGCAGTTGCACTCCATGGCGGCTTAGTTGGTGGTTGGTTTGTATTAAATCAAGGCTTAATTGGCCAGCAAGAAGGAAATCCAATCGGCAGCTTGCTGGCTTGGCTTCCACTGCTGTTGTTGATTTGGGTGCGGCGACGCTGGTGGTGATTTAGCTCACTGCGTTTGCTAGGGCTTTACGGCCTTCCACAGGAGCATGGAGCGCTTCATCTAGAGGAGCTAGGCCGTAATCGCGTTCAAGTAAAGCCATTACTGTGCGGCCAAAATCCTCAGGGTTTGTGGCAAATGCTTCTAAACAAACGCGGCCAAAACTGCTACCCATTGGTTCTGGATTCCAAAGCAGCTGGCGCGCCGTCCAGGGCATCATGCTCATCGGGTTGTAGCCCGGTTTGATCAAGCCTTGCTCAAACCCGTATTGCTCTAAATGAGTGTGGGGTTGTAAACCGATAAAGAAAATCGCCGGCTCAACTTTATCAGCGCCAAAAATACGTTCTAATTCTCTGTGGTACGCAACAGTTTGGCGGATAGTTTCAGGTCTTTCGTCAATTACGTTGAAGGAATAATTCACCGAAACATGCTCTTTGAACCCAGCCCGGGCCAGTAGCCGGCAGTTTTCCAGCACGGTGCGAAGGTTATAACCCATGCGCATCTTGCGTACTAGCTCTTGGCTGCCGGAGGTGATCCCGATTTCGAAATAATCCATACCGGTTGCCACCATTAGTTCCGCCAGCTCCGCATCAAGATTATCGGCGCGAATGTAGGCGGCCCAACGAATATTTTTCCAACCTTGAGCTTGAATCGCTCGCAGCAACTGCTTTGCATCTTCGATATATCTGCGGGCAGGAATGAATTGCGCATCTGTAAACCAAAAACTACGCACGCCGCGGTTGTAGAGCTGGGCCATCTCAGCAATCACCTCATCTACGGGGTTCACCCGTACTGCTTTGCCTTCTACAACTGTGTAAACGCAGTAGCAACAGTTATGGGGGCAGCCCCGCTTGGTTTGTACGCCCACATAAAAATCACCGGCTTCTAGATACCAATTCAATTGGGGCCAGATCGATTCAATGTATGTGTAATTGCAGGCACTTTTATCCATTCCAGCCGGCTGTTCATGGATCAAACCAGGGCGTGGGTTTTCACCCACAACAAAACAACGTTCGGTTTCTAAAGATTCACCGCGAATCAGCTTTTCCAGCAGGGGCTCCCCTTCTCCCACTGAAACAACGGTTCCTTTGGGTAGTTGCTTAGCCAGTTGCTCATAAAACACACTCACAGCACCCCCGCCGAGCACGATGCGAGCAGTTGAGTGATACCGGCGGGCCCAGCGCAAACCACTGCGCACTAAGCGCAGATTGCGCCATAAATCTCCGTAAAAAGACGCCATTAATTTCAAGCCACCCACCGCACCCCTTAAACGCCGAAAAAGCCCCTTGCCGTAAAAAACCTCAAATGAATGCTGGAGGGGATTGCCGCCTCTGCCATCCACTGGGGCGTAAATCTGAATATCCCGCCAAGAAAACACAACCAGGGTGGGTTTAAAGGCATCGATGCTGGCCTTCAACACCCGCTCCACGTCTAGAACGGGCACAGCTGCTAGATCCAAAAGCCGTTGCGGCAAAGCTGGAAAAAGCTTGTGGAGGTGATCAGCCAAATAGATAGGTCCGATCGGAAAAATCGGATTGCAGGGCAAACGCACCAGCAAAACCCGCTGCACCTTGGAAAAATCAGCTGTTTCGACCCTAACAAGCTCAGCTGAGCGGCGGGCTATTTACTTTTCCGCAAT
>NZ_CEXBMR010000018.1:0-30073 GCF_982614295.1 Synechococcus sp. | reverse complement strand
ATCAAGCAATTACATGTGAGGAACGTCGTTCCCAGCTTTCACGGGTAAGCTTTGCGGCGGGTTTAGGCAATTTGCTTGATCGCACTAAAAGATTGGAATGGTGCGTATTTGAATTAATAAAAATGAATAGGGAAATCAGCAAAATTGAAGCTGAACAAATCAGCAGGGCAGCCCACTATTGCAAACACGATTTAGTAAGCCAGATGGTATCTGAGTTTCCTGAGCTGCAAGGAATAATGGGTGCTAAATATTTATTGGCAGAAGGAGAAAGCAGAGCAACTGCCTTAGCTGTTCATGAGCATTACCTGCCAAGAGGGGCGGGTGATGTTTTACCCAAATCAAAAGAAGGAAATTTATTAGCTATTGCAGAACGATTGGAATTACTTCTTAGTATTTATGCTAAGGGAGACCGTCCAAGTGGATCATCTGATCCCTACGCATTGAGACGAGCAGGCAATGCACTTCTGCTTTTGTTATGGGATATGAATTGGAGTTTGAATCTATGGGAACTACTACAAAATTCCTGCGAACATTGGTTTCATCTCTTACCCGATTTAACAATTAATTCAAATGAATTGGCAATTGAACTAGCTGAATTTTTACAGCAACGCTTTCTAAGCTTGCTACAGGAGCAAGGTTGCGATCCAGATATTGCACAAGCGGTAGCCGGCCTAACTAATGAATCAAAAAGAATCCTTAATAATGTTACAGATGGGCAAATGAGAGTGAAATTACTCGCGGAGCTACGGGGCAAGGGCTCACTACAAGCGGTACAAGTTGTTGTTCAAAGAGCTGCAAAGCTTGCTGAAAAAGCAGAACTAAACCCACTCACAATTAGACCTGATGAGGTTATTGATATAAATTTGTTTGAAAAAGTAAGTGAGCACGAAATGTATAAAGTGTTAAAGCAACTTGAAGATATTTGCAGTAAAGGCTCAAAAGCTTATGTGGAACTAGCAAATATTTTGGCGAACAGCTCAAACATATTGTCAAACTTTTTTGACGGTGATCAAAGTGTAATGGTAATGGTTGAAGATCATAACATAAGAAAAAATAGATTAAATATGCTTGGAATACTTAAAAATCAAGCCTACATTCTAGCTGACTTTAGTTGTCTTAATTCCACCTTTGATAGCCCCTGTAGTTAGCATTAAGTTTGCTTCCTCCGCTGTTCTTACGGCACTGGCTACGGGTACATAATGGCCGGGAGCAAGAGCATTTCCTCTGAAAACAGCACCGATAGTTAGTAAAGTAAGTTTTAATTGTTGCCAAGGATTCATTGTTACAACTCGCTTATAGAGATAGCTATCGAATGTAAGACGTTGTACATCTTTATCATCACACATTTCAACAAAAGCCTCTCGTGCTGCATCATTGCGGTAAAAAATATTCTGTAATAACTCAAGCACCTTATATGTAGCTCCATACTTCCGATCCCATTTCTTCAAATATACTTTGAGATCCTTCTCGGTAGGTACTTTGCTTCCAGCTGCAGATGATTCAACAATTTGTTCTGCGCACATTCTGCCACTTTTAGCAGCAAAATATATACCTTCACCTGAACTTTTGGTAACATAACCAGCGGCATCACCCACCAAGGCCATGCGACCAACCACTCGCCTGGGCCTGGGATGCTCCGGAATTGGATGAGCCTCTACCTTGATCACTTCACCATTTAGAAGCCTTTTTTTAGCCCGTTCACGAATGCCATGCTGGAGGCTCTTAATTAGGCTTTGGTTTTCCTGCATAGTGCCAGTTCCCACTGCCACGTGATCGTATTTAGGAAATACCCAAGCATAAAAATCAGGCGAAACGTCTGTACCTACATACATTTCGGCCAGATTTTCATAGTATTTCATTTCTTCAGGCGGTAATTTGATTCTTTCTTGAAAAGCAATGGCTACGTTGTAATTTCCTGCGTCCATAGCTTTAGCAACCCTACTATTAGCACCATCTGCGCCAATAATAATATCAACTTCAATGCTACAAGCTACACCTGTTGAATCGCCGGAGCTGTAGTCTGAATAATATAACTTATAAGGTCCTTGGCGCTTCAAACCTGTATCAATTTTAGTAACAAGTCCATTGATTAATTTTGCGCCATTTTCTGCAGCGCGTTCACGCAAAAAAGAATCCATCACTTCTCTGCGGCACATACCTATATATTCATCTTGATTTTCCAAATTGATATCAACCTCTCGATTTGATGGAGATATCATTTTCATATGACGAACTTTTCTATCAATGATCGTTTCGGGTAAGTTGAACTCCTCAACCATGCAAAGGGGGATGGCACCTCCACAGGGCTTGGCGTTATCTAACTTCCGCTCAAAAATCCAGGTTTCTAATCCTGCTTTTGCTAGCACCTCAGCAGCACAGGAACCGCTTGGACCACCTCCAACAACCGCAACACGCACCATTTAATAAATCCTAAGAAAGGAATTCACATTCCTAAAAGCTAACACTGTCCGAACTGGCACCGCTGGTTAAATTGGAGTTCAGCACTACGATCTTTGTGATTTCATAAGCAAGTCTGAATGCAACGCATTCGAGAAGACGTTCCAATCGCCAGGCGAGTGCCGCGAGGGGCGAAATCCCGTGATCTACCAATTGGACCTGTTGTCATAAGCGTGGCACTGGCACTTGGCACAGGGCTCGCAGCTTTATTTTTGCTCCAGGATCAAATCAGTCAGGGCTTTTTGGCTCCATCACCGGTGGCTGGAATTGATGTTAAACCAGACCAATTCGGCCGTCTGTTAGGTCATTTCCCTTACCCGGAAGCAACTGCGGATCAGCTCATTGAAATTGCTCCTGGAATGTTGTTGCAGGCAGATGCAGCAGCGGCCTATGAGCAGATGCGCCTTGCAGCAGAAGCCGATGGAGTTGATCTTCGCTTGATCAGTGCCTACCGCTCGATGAGCATTCAGAAGCAGATTTTCTTTGATGTGAAATCTGAGCGAAATCAAACTGCAGAAGCAAGGGCAAAAGTAAGCGCCCCGCCTGGCTATTCAGAGCACAGCACCGGCTATGCAATTGATATTGGCGATGGCAGCCGGCCTCAATCCAATCTGTCGGTGGATTTTGAAACCACCCCAGCTTTTTACTGGCTTCAAAACAATGCTCAGCGTTATCACTTTCAACTCTCCTTTCCCATGGGTAATCGTCAGGGGGTGAGCTACGAACCCTGGCATTGGCGCTTTGAAGGCTCCAGCGATGCCTTGAAACGCTTTCAACCGGCAAACAAACATGAGCAGCGGGGGGTATAGTCGCGAAAGCCAAGCCCTGTCGCAAGCTGCGCTTGGTAATCCGTTAGAAATTTTTCCGAGATGAGCGCCAGCACCATGCGCGCAGCGATTCGCAATATCGCGATTATCGCCCACGTTGACCACGGCAAAACTACCCTTGTAGATGCCCTTCTTCAGCAATCCGGAACTTTCCGAGACGGGGAAGTTGTGCCTACTTGCGTGCTTGATTCCAACGATTTGGAAAGGGAAAGGGGGATTACTATTCTTTCAAAGAATACAGCGGTTGATTACAACGAAACAAGAATCAATATTGTTGATACCCCTGGCCACGCTGATTTTGGTGGCGAAGTGGAAAGGGTCCTGGGAATGGTCGATGGCTGTTTATTGATTGTGGATGCCAATGAAGGGCCGATGCCACAAACAAGATTTGTGCTTAAGAAAGCTCTTGAAAAGGGTCTTCGGCCGATTGTTTTCGTAAATAAGATTGATAGACCAAGAGCTGATCCTGAAATCGCTGTTAGCAAAGTTCTTGATTTATTTATTGAACTGGGCGCAGACGACGATCAATGTGATTTCACATATTTATTTGGTAGTGGTCTGGGTGGTTATGCCAAGCCAGATATGGCTACAGAAAGTGAAAATATGAAACCACTTTTTGATGCAATTTTACGTCATGTACCACCACCGATTGGAGATCCTGAAAAGCCATTACAATTACAGGTAACAACGCTCGATTATTCTGATTTTCTTGGCCGAATCATAATTGGCAAAATACACAATGGAATCATTAAAAACGGTCAGACTGCGGCTTTGCTTAAAGATGATGGCTCTATTAAAAAAGCAAGAATTAGCAAGCTTCTTGGTTTTAAGGGCTTGCAAAGGATAGAAATACAAGAGGCATTTGCCGGCGATCTTGTTGCAGTTGCCGGCTTTGATGATGTTAATATCGGCGAAACAGTCGCCTGTCCTGATAATCCAGAAGCGCTTCCTCTAATTAAGGTTGATGAACCAACCCTTCAGATGACCTTCTGTGTAAACGACTCACCATTTGCCGGTAAGGAAGGTAAATTTGTTACCAGCCGTCAGCTGAGAGATCGCTTACAGAAAGAGCTTCTAACCAATGTTGCACTTAGGGTTGAAGAAACAGATTCTCCAGATCGCTTTTCCGTATGTGGGCGTGGAGAACTTCACCTTGGCATTCTAATTGAAACAATGCGGCGAGAAGGTTTTGAATTTCAAGTATCTCAACCCAAAGTTATATTTAAAACTATTGATGGACATACCTGCGAACCTTATGAAGCACTAGTGCTTGATGTTCCAGAGGAATCCGTTGGTAATTGCATTGAAAAATTAGGCGTCCGCAAAGGTGAAATGCAAAATATGGAAACCGGAATTGACAAAAGGACCCAACTTGAGTTTGTTGTGCCATCAAGGGGCTTGATCGGTTTCCGTGGTGATTTTATTCGGGCAACGCGAGGCGAGGGAATTATGAGTCACTCATTCCTTGAATATCGCAGAATGCAAGGTGATCTCGATGCTCGCCGCAACGGGGTATTAATTTCTTTTGAAGAAGGAACAGCAACTTTCTATGCATTAAAGAGTGCAGAAGATCGTGGTGTCTTTTTCATTACGCCCGGTACTAAAGTATATAAAGGCATGATTGTTGGTGAGAATAGCCGTCCGCAGGATTTAGAACTTAATATATGTAAAGCAAAGCAGCTAACAAATATTCGTTCTGCTGGCGCAGATGAGCTGGATGCTCTTCAGACTCCCATTCAGATGAATTTAGAGAGGGCACTTGAATACATAGGGCCAGATGAAATGTTAGAAGTTACACCTGAATCCATTCGCTTGCGCAAACTTCCCTCAAAGAAGGTTGTGAAGCGCTAACGCCTGTGGAAGCATTTAAGGACCAGCGCTTTTGCAGTGGAATTGAAAATTTTAATCATGGCCACTATTATATTGCCCATGATCTATTCGAAGACTTGTGGCACGATACTCAGGAACCAGAAAGACGTTGGATACATGGAATAGTCCAGATTTCAGTTGCGATGTATCATAAATTAAATGGCAATATAAACGGAGCTATTCTTTTACTTGCAGAAGGGATAAGTCGCCTAAATAGCTCTCTTTCTAGTCCGGCAGGTTTGAATGTTGAGTTATTGCTAAAAGTGTGCAAACGACAGCTTGAATTGTTGCAATGTTTCCAGCAAAAACATGAAAAATCACTACCACTAAATGAATATACTGCCTACATAGCTCTTTTCCCTCAGCCATTGCTCGTATTTGAAAGCTAAACATATTATGAATTTTAAATTTTTTATATTTGCATTAGTAGGCGGTGTAAGCATCGCATCTAATGCATTCTGTTCCCCTCTTATAACTGTTGAATCAGATCTTCAACAAGCGGACAACACAACAGGGGTTGTAACAGCTACAGGTAATGTTAAAATTCTTTATCCAGATAAAAAGCTTACTGCCACGGCTCGCCAAGCCCAATATTTCACGAAGGAGGGGAGAATTGTCTTGAATGGTGATGTTGATGTAATTCAAGAAGGTGGAAATAGGCTGAAGGCTCAAAAAGTTATTTATTTTGTTGCAAGTGATCGTTTAATCGCAGACCCACCAGCAGGGGAACAGGTAAAAAGCTGGATTCGCATAATGCGTCAGACACCATGACTTTGTTGTTGCAAAAGGTTTCTCTGAGTTTTTCTGGCAAACCTGTTGTAAGAGATGTTTCTCTAGCTTTAGCTCCCGGAGAGGTGGTGGGCTTGCTTGGCCCGAATGGTGCTGGTAAAACCACTACTTTTAATCTTGTTACTGGTATGTTGAAGCCAGACCTCGGTGATGTGCTTTTAGATAACAACTCGATTAAACAATTATCAATGCCTCAAAGGGCCCGAAAGGGTATTGGTTATTTAGCTCAAGAAGCAAGTATCTTCAGAAATTTAAGTGTGCGCGATAATCTCTTATTAGCGATGCAGCAAAGCGGTGTTTCTTCTAGTGCACAAAGAGGGCGCTTAGAAGAACTGGTAATTGATTTTCAATTAGAGCGTTTTTTAAATCGTAAGGGCTTTCAGCTCTCAGGTGGCGAGCGGCGGCGCACCGAGGTGGCTCGCGCCCTTGCTGTTGGGGTGTCGGGGCCGAGATTTTTATTATTGGATGAGCCGTTTGCAGGTGTAGACCCTCTAGCGGTTAATGACCTGCAGCAACTAATAATTTCGCTTCGAGATCGTGGAGTTGCAATGTTAATTACAGATCATAATGTGCGTGAAACCTTATCTATTACCGATCGAGCATACATACTTACCGATGGTTCAATTCTTGCCTCAGGCTCTGCCTTTGATCTTGCTAATAATCCATTAGTTCAAAAGCATTATCTTGGCGAGGGATTTGTGCTATGAGAAATTTATTTCAGTCGCTTGCTCGCCGTTGGCAAACGATACCATTAATGGATAGATGGCTTTTATCAGAATTAGTTGGTCCACTGTTATTTGGCATTGCAGCTTTTACTGCTGTAACACTTTCAGTTGGTGTGGTTTTTGAGTTGGTGCGCAAAGTAGCTGAATCAGGATTGTCGATCGCAGTTGCTACGCAAGTTTTATTTCTGAAATTGCCGGGATTTCTTGTTCTTTCATTTCCAATGGCTACCTTAATGGCCACTCTTTTGGCTTACAGCCGTTTATCAGGGGGTAGTGAACTTACAGCGCTGCGCAGCATCGGAGTTTCAACGTTGCGTTTTGTTTTACCAGCGATATTTTTAGCTGCTTTGATGAGTGGACTCACTTTTATGTTTAATGACCTTATTGTGCCACCGGCTAATAGAAGCGGTTACGTAACCTTACAGAAAGCACTAGGCAGAAGTATTGATTCTGAAAAGGGTGAAAATATTATTTATCCAAGATACGGAAAGGTTGTAGGTTCCTCAAGTGCTGGAGATAAAGAGCGATTAGTTCATCTTTTCTATGCAAGAGATTATTTTAACGGCGCGATGGTTGATGTTACTTTACTAGACTTTAGTAGGCCAAATAGCAGGCAGATGCTTACTGCAAAACTTGCTAGATACGATCAAAAATCTGGAAATTGGGAGTTCATAAATGGAAATGTTATTAATATTTCGGAAAATGGCGGCATGAATACAACAGCCGAATTTGATAGTTATTTTTATCCGCTCGGCCAAGGCCCTCTAGATCTTGCCGAGCTTCCGAGAGATGCAAACAATATGACCGTAGCCCAAGCAAGGGAGGGTTTAAGAATTCTCGAACAAGCTGGAGACCGTAAGGAAGCTAGAAAACTGCGCGTTCGCATTCAGGAAAAATTCTCTTTCCCTGCTATCTGCTTAGTTTTTGGCTTGATTGGTGCCAGCTTGGGTTCAAGGCCAAACGGTCGCACTAGCCGAAGTCAAGGATTTGGGATCAGCGTACTTTTAATTTTTCTCTACTACCTCTTGGCCTTTGTTTTCAGTTCCCTTGGCGTTAAGGGAACCCTCACGCCTTTGCTGTCCGCCTGGTCTCCAGTCCTTATCGGGCTTGTGGGAGGCACTTATCTGTTGCGAGAAGCGAGCCAATAAATGGTGATTCTCTCCTCCTCAACTAATTTTGTACTAAACCATAGGTATCTTCCATGACGCTTCCTTTGACGGATCCGGTTCTATTGCTTGGTCTTATGGCCTTTGGTTCGCTTTTATTGGCTTTACCAATAGCTTTTTGGAGTCTTAGCGGCAATCCAGGTGCCCTAACTGAAAAACTTGTACGGATTTTGGTTGTGGCTGCAAATTTGCTGCTCACAGCCCAATTGGTTTTGCGCTGGCTTGATTCGGGGCATTTCCCCATCAGTAACCTTTATGAATCACTTTGTTTTTTGGCCTGGGGTTGCACCCTTACCCAGCTTCTCGTAGAGCGCAGCTGGCCCTCACCATTAGTTCCAGCTGCCACCACTCCAATGGCACTGATTTGCGTTGCATTCGCAAGTTTTGCCTTGCCAGACACCTTGCAAAACGCGGCTCCGCTAGTGCCGGCATTGCGCTCTAGCTGGCTTGTGATGCATGTAAGCGTAATAATGATGAGTTACGCCGCCTTGTTAGTTGGTTCTCTGCTATCGGTTGCTGTTTTACTAACAGAGCGAGACCAATTACTAGAATTGCGCAGCAGTTCAATTGGAAGTGGTGGTTTTCAGAAGGCTCGCCTAGATGCAAGCGGAAGCGTTTCCTTAGAAACAACAACTTTTGGATTGGGAGAACGTTTAGATAACCTTAGCTATCGCACTATTACGGTTGGGTTTTTGTTGCTAACCGTCGGCTTAATTAGTGGTGCAGTATGGGCGAATGAGGCTTGGGGCAGTTGGTGGAGTTGGGATCCAAAAGAAACTTGGGCCTTAATTTGTTGGTTGGTTTATGCGGCCTATCTTCATACTCGCCTAACAAGGGGTTGGCAGGGTAGAAAACCTGCATGGGTTGCAATTGGAGGCCTGGTGGTAATTTGCGTTTGTTATATTGGAGTGAATTTACTGGGTATTGGTTTGCACAGTTATGGCTGGTTCTTTGATACTTGATTTAATTAATGTTCTAAGGATAGTTCTTGAAATTTCTCATTTAAGCCCAGCTTATTAATTAATGTATTCCGCTCCCACAAGCAAAGCTGCCTTTCAGGAAACCCTTCTATCCAATCGTCGATTACATGGATAGGTTTACCGATATTGAAAGGTGGCAGCTCTAGATTAAGCAAACGAAAAGAACCTGTAGTTATATCTTTGTTTTTAGTGCAGTTTTGATGATTAGAAGTTAAGATATAACGAATATCACTGTCTAGAAAATTTTGTATTGCTACTGCAATATCTTTATAGGAAAGATGGAATAAGCAGTCTCTGCATAGCCAGAGATCAGCTTGAGGCAACTTATCATTTGTTATATCCAAACTTAAAAAACTTTTATTTACATCTCCATAAAGCAACTGATTTTTTTCTATCAGTGCTTTAACTATGTCTGCCCCTATATATGAAATTTCTGTATTCCATTCAATAGCCCTAAACCAGTTGAAATCGCCGCACGGTGAATCGAGTATTACATGCACTCCTAATTCTTCTACAAGAGCTGGAATTTTTGATCTTATGTTTTCTGTATATACCAAGGTAGATCCTGGACCGGAAACGCTTTCGCTGTCTCCCCAGGTATTATTTTGATAGTAGTAATCAAAAATATGATTACCTGCTTTAAGCAAATCTAATTTTTGCCCAAAACTAATTCTTAACGATTCTAGGAAGGGAATTATCCAATTATTAAACATTTACTCAGTTGCTTGGCGCTTGGCTGTTGCGAATATTGGTAATAGCTTCTGCGTAATTATCAGTATTAAAAATGGCGGAGCCAGCAACCAGGGCATTTGCACCAGCTTCAATAACTTGCCAAGCATTATTTGCTTTGATGCCTCCATCAACTTCGATCCAAGGGTCAAGGCCTCTTTCATTGCACATCTGCCTAAGAGCGCGCACTTTATTTACTGCAGATGGTATGAAACTTTGACCACCAAAACCGGGATTCACACTCATTATTAGAACAAGATCACAGAGTTCTAGGCAGTATTCAAGGCTGCTCAAAGGAGTACCTGGGTTCAATACAGCGCCGGCTTTGCAGCCCAAATCACGAATTTGCCCAAGGTTTCTGTGCAGGTGAGGGCAGGCCTCTACCTGTACATAAATGTGATCTGCACCGGCTTTGGCAAAATCTGCTACAAATTTTTCTGGCTCAACAATCATTAAATGGACGTCTAGGGGCTTGCTGGTGACTGGCCGCAGTGCCTCAACCACCAGTGGGCCAATGGTGATGTTGGGCACAAAACGGCCGTCCATTACATCCACATGGATCCAGTCGGCTCCAGCCTGATCCACTGCCCTCACATCATCACCAAGCCTTGAAAAGTCTGCGGAAAGGATCGATGGGGCGATCACAAGGGATTTCTTAGGCATGAACACGCAGTCGATTACGGAATTGTACGGAGCTCCCAGGCCTGAAACGCTGATACAGTCGCTCACACAGTTCTTTGCCCCAGCCCCCTTGGACCGCACCCTCATCCAGGAAATTCTTGAAGTAGTAGAGCAAGCGGCCATCGCTTCCGCTGAACTCACTGGTATGGGCCTAAAAAATGAGGCGGACGCCGCTGCAGTTGAAGCCATGCGCAAACGCATGGGACTCATCAACATGCAAGGCCGAATCGTTATTGGTGAGGGAGAGCGGGATGAGGCCCCCATGCTCTACATCGGCGAAGAGGTTGGCACTGGCACAGGTCCGGGCGTTGATTTTGCCGTAGACCCATGTGAGGGGACGAACCTTTGCGCAAATAGTCAGAGGGGCTCTATGGCGGTTCTCGCCGCCTCAGATCGGGGCGGTTTGTTTAATGCTCCTGATTTCTACATGAAGAAGCTGGCTGCACCCCCTGCCGCCAAGGGCAAGGTTGATATTCGCAAATCAGCAACAGAAAACATCGCAATCCTCAGCGAGTGCCTTGGTCTTGCTCCTACAGAGCTCGTAATCGTTGTAATGGACCGTGCTCGTCACAAAGATCTAATTGCTGAAATTCGCACCACCGGTGCTCGGGTACAGCCAATTTCAGATGGAGATGTTCAAGCAGCCATCGCCTGTGGCTTTACAGGCACAGGCACCCATTGCTTAATGGGAATTGGCGCAGCTCCTGAGGGGGTTATCTCTGCGGCGGCTTTGCGAGCCCTTGGCGCCCATTTCCAAGGTCAATTGGTATACGACCCTGCAGTGGCTCAAACCTCTGAATGGGCTGACTACACCAAAGAGGGCAATATTGCCCGCCTCAACGAAATGGGTATTACCGATGTAGATAAGGTTTATGAAGCTGAAGAGTTGGCCTCTGGTGAAAATGTTGTTTTTGCAGGCAGCGGCATTACCGACGGTTTACTTTTCCATGGTGTGAAATTTGAAAAAGATTGCACCCGCACCAGCAGCCTGATCATCAGCACCCTCGACAACACAGCAAGGTTTACAAATACTGTGCACATTAAAGAGGGCGCAAAAAGCATCGCCCTGCACTGAGCTCCGCTACCACCTTGAACCGCTAGCAATTGGGGGTGGTGATTTTGGTTGCCACTCCCATTGAATCCCCTTTGTTTCAGCCATGCATCTTGCCGTCGTAGGCCTCAGCCACCGCACGGCTCCGGTTGAAATCCGAGAACGCTTGAGTATTCCTGAGCATTCCTTGGAGCAATCTTTGAAGGAATTGCGTGCTCACGACCAGGTGCTGGAAACCTCAATACTGAGCACCTGCAACCGTTTAGAGATCTATAGCCTGCTTAAAAACCCCGAGGAGGGTGTTGAGGCAATTCAAAATTTTCTTGCCAGCCACAGTGGCTTACCAGGCCAGGAATTACAGCCTCACTTATTTGCCTTACACCACGAGGAGGCAATTCAGCATCTGTTAAGAGTTAGTGCCGGCCTCGATAGCCTGGTAATTGGGGAGGGCCAAATCCTCAGCCAAGTTAAAAAAATGTATCGATTGGGGCAAGACCATCAATCGATTGGCCCCATTCTCAATCGCCTGCTTAATCAAGCGGTTAGCACCGGCAAGCGGGTTCGCACTGAAACAAATCTTGGTTCTGGAGCTGTATCGATCAGCTCAGCTGCTGTTGAATTGGCGCAATTAAAAGTTGGCCAAGAACAGGACAAAGATGAATTGGTATCACTAAATAATGAAATAATTACAGTTGTTGGAGCAGGCCGTATGGCCAGGTTGCTTATTCAACATCTGCAATCCAAGGGCGCAACAAAACTTGTTCTGTTGAATCGCACAGTCTCAAAAGCAGAAGCACTGGCAAGCGATTTCCCTGAACTACCTATTGAATGCTTGGGTTTAGATCAGTTAGATAAACAATTATGCGCCTGCTCACTATTATTTACAAGTACAGGGACCGAGGAGCCAATAATTGATAGCAAACGAATTGATAATTTGATAAGGAATCAAAGATTGATGTTGATCGATATCGGTGTGCCACGCAATATCAGTTCAGATACCAGCCTCAGCCGCAATGTTCAATGTTTTGACGTAGACGATTTGCAGGAGGTTGTTGATCGCAACCAAGCGGCTAGACGAGAACTAGCTATTCAGGCGGAACGGCTTCTCGATGAAGACCGACAAGTGTTTTTGGAATGGTGGGATGGCCTAGAGGCTGTTCCCACCATCAATCGCATGCGGCGCCATCTGGAGGAATTGCGACAGCAGGAATTGCTAAAAGCTTTAAGCCGCATGGGATCCGATCTCTCAGATCGGGAGCGCAAGGTGATCGAAGCGCTCACCAAGGGCATTATCAACAAGGTGCTCCACGGCCCCACAACGGCCCTGAGGGCTCCTCAGCCCCGCTCACAAAGACTTCATTCCATGGAGGCCCTCGAGAGGCTCTTTGGGCCCTTTGCTGGCCAGGGTGATGGCGATCAAGGCAGCGATTAGCAGGCGGGATTATTAGAAATCGGCCCACAAAAATCGAGCAGCATTAATCACAAAGCAAGCGTGATTTAACCAATTCCTTGCCGAATTGGGGGGGCTTCCACCAGAGTGGCTCGGCTGCAGGGGTTAGATGAAAAGAGTTTTGGGCATCATTCTTGGAGGCGGAGCCGGCACCAGGCTGTTCCCTCTCACCAAGATGCGGGCTAAGCCAGCTGTCCCCCTTGCTGGAAAGTATCGACTTATCGATATTCCGGTGAGCAATTGCATAAATAGCGGGATCACGCAAATTTATGTTCTTACCCAGTTCAATAGCGCTTCATTAAACCGGCATATTTCGCAGACCTACAATCTCTCTACAGGTTTCGGCCAGGGCTTTGTTGAGGTTTTAGCAGCCCAGCAAACGCCCGATAGCCCTAGCTGGTTTGAAGGCACGGCAGACGCCGTTCGCAAGTATGAATGGTTATTTAAGGATTCGGATGTAGACGAGATAGTAATTCTTTCCGGCGATCAACTTTACCGGATGGACTATAAATTATTTGTTGAAGAACACCGCCTTAGTGGGGCCGATCTCACAGTTGCAGCTCTTCCAGTTGATGCGCAGCAGGCTGAGGATTTTGGTCTAATGCATACAGATAGCGAAGGCTGGATAAGTAAGTTTAGAGAAAAGCCCAAAGGCGAAGCTCTTAAAGAGATGCGAGTGGATACTGCAAGCATGGGCTTGAGCGAATCTGAAGCCGCACGTAGACCATATCTCGCTTCGATGGGTATCTATGTATTTAAACGGGATGTATTGTTTAAATTGCTTGCTGAGAATCCTAAAGCAACAGATTTTGGTAAGGAGATCATTCCAACTGCTTTACAGGGTGGTTTAAAATTAAAGTCATATTTCTTTGATGATTATTGGGAAGATATCGGTACAATTCGTGCATTTTATGAGGCTAATTTAGCTCTCACGGCTCAACCTGATCCTGCTTTTTCCTTTTACGACAAACAATTTCCTATATACACACGCCACAGATATTTGCCCCCTTCTAAGTTGCAAGATGCTCAAGTAACCGAATCAATAATTGGTGAAGGTTCCCTGCTCAAAGCCTGCAGTATTCACCGTTGCGTTTTGGGAGTTAGATCGCGCATCGAAAATGAGGTTGTTCTTCAAGACACTCTAGTTATGGGTTCTGATTATTTTGAATCCGGCGAAGAACGAGAACTGTTGCTCGAAAATGGTGGAATTCCCATGGGAGTGGGAAGAGGCACAACCGTAAAAAGAGCAATTTTGGATAAAAATGTGCGCATTGGCGCCAACGTTACGATCGTAAATAAAGACAATTTGGAGGAAGCGGATAGGCCTGAACACGGTTTTTATATCCGCAACGGCATCGTGGTGGTTGTGAAAAATGCTTCCATTGCCGATGGAATGACGATCTAATTAGTTCAAACCAAAGCTTTGGGATCCGAACAGATCGGTTCCCTTAGCAGGCGCTTAAGCCGCTTGTTGCCACACTGATACGGTCTGGTTTTGTTTTAACCATGGGTAAAGGGCATTTTGGCTTGATCGGTCTTGGCGTGATGGGGGAAAACCTCGTTTTAAACGCTGAGCGCAACGGCTTTTCCAGCGTTGTCTACAACCGCACAGCTCAAAAAACCGATGAATTTTTGGCTGGCAGGGGCGCTGGAAAGCAGATCAGCGGTGCTTATTCCCTTCAAGAATTTGTAGACAAACTTGAACGTCCCCGGCGGATCTTGATGATGATCAAGGCTGGCCAACCGATAGACGACACAATCGCCAGCATTTCCCCTTACCTAGAGGAGGGTGATCTTCTCATCGATGGCGGTAACTCTCTTTACACCGATACCGAACGGCGTGTTGCGGAGCTGGAAAGCAAGAGTTTTGGTTACATCGGAATGGGTGTTTCTGGGGGGGCTAAAGGCGCTCTAGAAGGGCCAAGCATGATGCCTGGTGGCACCAAATCTTCTTACGACGCCATCGAAAGCCTCGTTACCAAAATGGCGGCCCAGGTGGAAGATGGCCCCTGTGTTACCTACATCGGCCCAGGTGGTTCCGGCCATTTTGTTAAGACGGTGCACAACGGAATTGAGTACGGCATTGAGCAAATTCTTGCTGAGGCCTACGACTTGATGAAGAGGGTTGGGGGCATGAACGGCACCGAGATGGCAGATGTGCTAGGCAAGTGGAACAGCACTGAAGAGCTCTCTTCCTACTTAGTTGAAATTACAGAGGTTTGTCTTCGCACCAAAGATCCAGAAGATGGCACTGATCTGGTGGAAAAAATCATGGACCAGGCCGGCCAAAAGGGCACCGGTTTATGGACGGTGGTGAGCGCCTTGCAAATGGGCGCCCCAGTGCCGACCATTTACGCCTCATTAAACGCCCGAGTGATGAGTTCCCTCAAGCCCCAACGGGTTGCTGCAGAGTCGATTCTCAAGGGCCCGGCCATCAAGCCCTTCTCGATGGGTAGCCCCGAGGATTCAATGGCACCGTTAATGGATGCCGTTGTTCTCGCCTGTATGGCGAGCTATGCCCAAGGCATGGAACTTATGCGTATTGCATCAGAGGAGCACAATTACAACTTACATATGCCTTCCATTGCTCAGATTTGGAAAGGCGGTTGCATTATTCGCGCAAAACTGCTGAAACGCATCCAAAATGCGTTTAATAAAGACCCTCAACTCTGCAACTTACTTGTAGATCCCTGGTTTGCTGAGCAAGTTAATAATCGATTAGCTGGCCTAGCTCAAATAGTTGCCGGCGCAGCTGAAGCTGGGATCCCAGTGCCATGCCTAAGCAGCACCCTTGATTACATTAATAGTTATCGCAGCGGCCGTTTGCCTCAGAATTTGGTGCAAGCAATGCGTGACTGTTTCGGTTCCCATACCTATCAAAGAGTTGATAAGGAAGGGGCGTATCACACCGAGTGGCTTTAGTGTCTGTTTATCAATTAAGCAGGGTTGCTAATCGCACTGAATTAGCGCAACTTGCAGCTGAGCGAATTGCATCCTGTGTAAACAACACGCTCCAACAGCGTGAGCGGGTGCAGATTTCCCTCTCTGGCGGCAGCACCCCGGAAGCCGCCTACAAACTTCTTGGCCAGCTGCCGCTGGCCTGGGATCGTATCGATTTTTTTCTGGGGGATGAGCGCTGGGTTGCCACCGATGATCCCCTCAGTAATGCCCGAATGGTGCGATCGAGTTTGCTTGCAAATTCCAACAGTTCAAAAGCCTCCTTTTATGCAGTACCTACAAACGCCAGCAGCCTTGAAATAGGAATTGAAGCCTATGAACGCAGCCTCGAGCAAACTTGCAACAGCAGCCCACCAGTATTTGACCTGGTGTTATTAGGCCTCGGTGATGATGGACACACCGCATCACTATTCCCAGGAACAGCAGCCACGTTGGTTCGCGATCGCTGGGTAACGGTGGGGGAAGGCAAAGGTATTCCAAGGATTACTTTCACTGTGCCAGTGCTATGCGCAGCTCGTGAAGTGATGTTTTTGGTGGCTGGAGCAAGCAAAAAAGTTGCTTTGCAACGTTTGCTAGATCCCCTAGAAGATCCTGCTCGCACCCCTGCGAAATTGGTGGATACAGCTGCAACCATCGCTGTTTTAGCTGATACTGAGGCTTGTGCCGGGTTGGCCTGAACTAATGGCGATGCTGATTGCAGCAGGGGATGGCTTTGCTGGCTGGAGCAGCCTTAACGACACTGTTATGGGGGGAAGAAGCAGTGGATCGTGCAGCATTGATTCCCAAGGTTTGGTTATGCAAGCTCTTGTGGTAACTGAAGGTGGTGGCTTTGTTAGCTGCCGCTCCCCCCGTTATCAACCCCCTTTAGATCTCAGTGCTGCGTCAGCCCTAGAGCTTGTACTTGAAGGAGATGGCAGACGCTACAAATTGGCGATAGCTCCGGCAGATCTAGCCGGCAAATTGGCGGATTTTTTACCCGGTGGTTTGCGTTGGGTTCGCGATTTTGATACAAATTCAGCTGGTATTACCCGCGTTCGTATTCCCTTTTCTGAATTACAGCCCACTCTGCGGGCAAATCCAGTGGGATTGCCATTGCGATTTGATCCAAGCCGCATTGCGCAGCTACAAATTTTGCATTCTCGTTTTGCTGAGGATGGAAGCGAAAACAAAGGTTTTCGGCCAGGGCCTTTAAAGCTTGTTTTGCAGAAATTGGAGGCCCTTCCCTGATGGCACCGGCTTGGTTGCCGGCAACAAACCAATTAGAGGAACAAGCCGACTTGCTGCAGAAAATTAGCCAATGCGCTGATCACTCAAAGCCTGGGTTATTGCATGGAGCAATTCTTTTAGAAGCTGAGGCTGATAGTTGGTTAGTTCGACTAGAAGCGCGTGATAAAAGAGGTTTAAGGCTAGAGGCTGAGGATCTTGAACTTGAAATCTATGGTTCAGCTCAAAATCCCTCTATTCAAATTGGCTGGCTTCTCGACTCAGATCAACCATTGCTTTGGCTTGGACGCCATCCGGTATGGATGGATCCCAATACCGGCATGCAGCTCGAACGCCCGGAAGCAGGAATCAACCTGGAAACCTTAGGCAGACGGCTGCGCACTTTGCTTATTCAGGGCTGATCAGTTACAGCTCCCTTGCTGCTGCAACCAACTTGGCGGGCATATTTACCTAAAACTCCAGTGCGATAGCGGGGTACTGGTGGAATCCAAGCAGCTCGGCGAAGCTTAATTTCAGCTTCATCCACGTTTAGTTGCACCAATAATTTGTGAGCGTCCACTGTGATGCTGTCCCCTTCATGCACCAATGCAATCAATCCGCCAACGGCAGCTTCTGGAGCTACATGGCCTACCACCATTCCATAGGTACCACCTGAAAATCTTCCATCAGTTATCAATGCAACCTGATCACCTAAACCTTGGCCGATGATCGCCGAGGTTGGCGAGAGCATTTCTCGCATTCCAGGCCCCCCTACTGGCCCCTCGTAGCGGATTAGCAAAACATCACCAGCAAGAATTGCACCACTCAGAATTGCTTCAAGGCAATCTTCTTCACATTCAAAAACCCGCGCAGGGCCCGTGAGACATGGATTTTTTACACCCGATATTTTCGCAACACAACCGTCACTGGCCAAATTTCCTTTTAGAACTGCTAGATGACCCTTTTCATAAAGGGGATTAGCAAGGCTCCTAATAACCTCCTGATCTGTTGGTGGTGCTGAGGGAATATTTGCAAGAATTTCATTAAGCGTCTTACCTTCAATCGTGCGGCAATTGCCATGTAATAACCCTGCATCTAATAGCAATTTCATTACCTGCGGAATCCCACCTGCAGCGTGCAAATCAGTTGTTACGAATCGTCCACTAGGTTTTAGATCGCAGATAACAGGAACTCGCTGGCGGATTGTTTCAAAATCATCAATACAAAGGGGAATATTGGCGCTGCGGGCAATAGCGAGTAAATGCAGAACCGCATTAGTGGAACCGCCAATTGCCATAATCACACTGATGGCATTTTCAAACGCTTCGCGAGTTAATAGATCACTGGGGCGAATGTTGTTTTCAATTGCAAGAACCAACACCTCCGCAGATCTGGCAGCGCTGTCTGCTTTCTCCTGGTCCTCAGCAGCCATTGTTGAGCTAGAAGGAAGACTAAAACCCATCGCTTCGATGGCAGAACTCATTGTATTGGCTGTAAACATTCCGCCGCAACTACCGGCACCTGGACATGCATTTTTTTCAACTGCGAGCAATTGCTCAGCATCAATTCTATTGGCTGTAAATTGCCCTACAGCTTCAAATGCGCTCACAACAGTTAAATCGCATCCACCAAGTTTGCCAGGTTTAATTGTTCCACCATACACAAAGATAGCTGGAATGTTCATGCGAGCCATCGCTAGCATTGCACCAGGCATATTCTTATCGCATCCGCCAACTGCAATAACTCCATCCATTGATTGAGCATTACATGCTGTTTCAATCGCGTCTGCAATCACCTCTCTAGATACAAGGGAATACTTCATTCCTTCTGTGCCCATTGAGATGCCATCGCTCACAGTGATAGTGCCGAACATCTGAGGCATTGCACCAGCAATGAAAGCTGCCTGTTCAGCCCTCTTCGCTAAATCGTTAAGGCCGATATTGCAAGGGGTAATGGTGCTGTATCCATTGGCAATTCCAACAATCGGCTTATTAAAATCAGCATCACCAAAGCCAACAGCTCGCAGCATTGCCCTGTTGGGGCTGCGTTGGATTCCCTGGGTAACTGCACTGGAGCGGAGGTTTTTCATAACGGTTTAAATATCTCGCAAATTATCTCAGTTGCTCCCCTCAGGACTGAGGTTTTCTAGCTGGCGACGCACCTCGTCTATGGCCAAATTCAACCGCTGCACCCGTTCCTCAAGGTTTTCTGCGTCCACAGGAATCACGGCAGTGATTGGTTTAACCGATCCCATCGTTAATGAACTCAGGCGTTTCACCTGATTGCTAAGGGCCATACGACGCTCAGCCCTTGACAGGAGCCACCAGGTAAGGCCAGCAGCACCTAGGGCTGCACCAGTAAAAGCGCTAAGCAAGAGGGAACTGGAGCTGTTCGACTGATCGGCCATAAATGGGCCTAATTCTGTTTTCAGCCTAGGAAATCATCTGATGCTGTGCCATAAAGCCTATGGGCTGCATCACCAATTCCAGGCAAGATATTTTGATTTTGATCTAAATCAGCATCAATGCAGGCAGTGTAGATGCTCAGATTTGGAAATAAATCGGCTAGGCGTTTAAGGCCTGGGGCTGAGGCAACGGCGCAAATAACCCTCAATCTTTGATCCTTAACGCCTTTTTGATCAAGGGCGCTTAGCACTTTGATCAAACTGGAGCCTGTGGCAATAGTGCCGCTATAAACAATCGCGCCAACTCGATCACCAATTCGATTTGGCAATTTATTCAAATAGATTTGGTCCTCTTCATCCCCAGAGGATTTCGAAATACCCACATGGGCAATCCTGGCATTTGGCAACACTTCCTGTCCGCCTAACCAAAGCCCTAAACCCGCCCTGATTATGGGCACCACAAGTAAAGCAGCAGAAGCATCAATTACCTCAGCTTCAACTAAACCAGCTGTTGTTTGAATTTGAATTTTTTGTTGTGGCAACCAATCTCTAATTGCCTCGTAGCTAAGCCAGCGACCAAGCTCCTTCATCGCCGAAGCAAATAGCGGAGTTGGTGTATTCGGATCTCGCAGCACGGTTAGCCAGTGGGCCACCAGCGGATGGGGAGGAACGATCACCCGCAAAGACATGCTGCTGACTTAACTTGTTCCTGCCAGCTTACGAGTTGTAATGAGATTAGCTAAAGCCTTGGTTTCTGGGTTACTTGTTCTTGTTCTTTTGTTCTCTCCCAGCCCGGCCCTTGCTATGACAGCGCCTGAGTTGCGCGGCGCAAAATCTTTACAAGATCTCAGCCCTGATATGCACGGAAAAGATCTGCAGCAAAAAGAATTTCTTAAGGCAGATTTAAAAGGTTTTGATTTTTCAAATGCTGATCTAAGGGGAGCTGTATTCAACGGGAGCCAGTTGCAAGGCACAAATTTGCAGGGGGCAGATATGCGAGATGTAGTTGGATTTGCAAGTGGTTTCCAGGGATCTGATCTACGTCAGGCCCGCCTTGATCGCAGCATGCTGCTCCAAAGTCATTTTCGCGATGCACTCATTGAGGGAGCTGATTTTTCAGAAGCCGTGTTGGATCAACCTGAGCAGAAGGCTCTTTGCGCAAGGGCAGCAGGTACAAATCTCCTCTCGGGAGTTAGCACAACTGAAAGTTTGGGTTGCGCTTAAAAATGCGGTGATAGGGTTCAGCTTCGGTTCCTTGGAGATCAGCCCAGGGAGGTAACGGGGAAAGTTCGGTGAAAAGCCGGCACTGTCCCGCAGCTGTAAGAGCTTTGGCTATGCCTTATCTCAAGTCAGAACGCCCGCCGAATCACCCTTCATCCCCGGCGCGGACCGGCTTTTCTGGATGCTTAAAGATTTATTTGTTAAGCCTGTCGCTGCCAAGCGAGTTATTTCTGCGTTAGCCGTTTGTGTGTTGCTGCCTTTCTGCGTTGCAACTCCAGCGCTCGCCCATCATGTGATGGATGCATTTCCGATGAAGCCAGGCCCGTTTACAGGGCTTCTTAGCGGTTTGCTGCATCCTGCCCTTGGCGTTGACCATCTACTTTTTCTTATGGCGATTGGCCTTGTGGGGCTGCGTCAACAGTTCCGATGGGTTATTGGCTTGTTAGCAATTGGATTGATCGGAACGCTAGTCGGTTTGGCCTGGCCAAACAGCCTGCCTGGAGCTGAGGCCTGGATCGGCATTTCACTCGCCTTAGAAGCACTGGTGTTGCTGGATCGCATGCCAAAAACGCTTTTGCTACCTGCCATTGGCTTGCATGGTTTTGTTCTAAGCGCTCCGGTAATGGGTTGGGAGCCAACTTTTGTAATTTTTTATCTGTTTGGTTTACTTATAAGCCAGGGATTATTACTTTGGATATCATTAAAACTGGTAAAAAATCTTTGGTCTAATTGGGGTTCAGCTGCGAAATTAAAAATTTTTAGTGGCATCTTGTTTGGCATCGGCAGCAGCCTTATTTGGTCAACATTGGTGCCATAGGCATGGATAAAACGCAGCAGCGCCGCATACCCGTAACGGTTATTACTGGATTTCTTGGCGCCGGTAAAACCACATTGCTGAGGTATTTGCTCAGGCAAACAAAACAACGCCTTGCGGTTGTAGTTAATGAATTTGGTGAAGTTGGTATCGATGCAGCTTTGATCAAGGGCTGCGCAAGCTGCGATGGTGAACCAGCCCCAGTGATCGAGCTAGCAAATGGCTGCCTTTGCTGCACAGTTCAGGACGACTTCTTACCCACCATTGAAAAGTTACTGGCCAATCCAGAACCCCTTGATGGGATTGTGATTGAAACTAGTGGTCTCGCACTACCGGAGCCCCTCCTCCAAGCCTTTCAATGGCCTCAGATTAAACATCGAACGCTGGTGAATGGCGTAATTACGGTGGTAGACGGAGAAGCCCTTGCTGCAGGTTCAGTTCTTGGCGATCTGGAGGCGGTAGAGCAGCAGAGGATCAATGATCCAAGCCTTGATCACCAAGATTCAATTGAAGATCTATTTAAAGAGCAATTAGAACAAGCGGATCTTGTTTTGATCTCCAGGGCAGATCTTTTGAGCCCCGATGCACTGCAACGCGCTAAGGATTACCTCGCTGCGCAATTGCAAATTGTTCAACCCCAAAAGCAGGCTCCTTGTCTAGCGATTTCGAATGGTGAAATATCTGCAGATCTATTGCTTGGCTTGATGCGGCCTTCCTTGCCAGTTGAAGAGGAAGAACATAGCCACAGCCATCCTGAACTTCTTGCTGATTCGCTAAGTATGCAGGGGCTGTGGAATCGCGATGGATTAGAGCAAATCTTGCTGGAAACAGCAATAAATCCAATGGATTTACTGCGATTAAAAGGACGAATTCCGATAAATGGCAAGGCTTTACCTTTGCAGGTTCAAGCTGTGGGGAGGAGGTTGAATATGTGGTTTGAAGCAGATGGGCTTCGGGCAGATCAACTGGAACTGGTTTTAATTGGCGGCAATCCAAATAGCAGCCTGCTTAGATCAAGCCTGGAGGAGCTCGAGGTTAAAAATTGATTACCCCAGCAGCCCCAAATGGCAGCCTCAACTGCGAGGATCCCCATACACGTAATGTTTCAGTGCTGCGTTTCGTTGCTCGGGTTCAGGTGCAGCTGCGCCCCTCGGTTCTAGATCCTGCTGGCGAGGCTACGAAAGCAGCAGCAAATCGTCTTGGGATTTCCGGTTTACAAAAACTTCGCATTGGTAAAGCAATAGAGCTGGAATTAGAGGCAGCAAACCGAGAGGAAGCCATGGCATCAGTTGAATTACTTAGTGATCGACTCTTGGCAAATCCGGTAATTGAAAATTGGTCTGTAGTGCTGGAGCAATTGGAATGACAATTGGAATTGTTGTTTTCCCTGGTTCTAATTGCGATCGCGATTTGGCCTGGGCATTAGAAGGCATATTAAACATTCCTACACGATTTCTCTGGCACGAAAATACAAGTATTGATGGAGTAAAAGGAATAATTTTGCCTGGTGGATTCAGTTATGGCGACTATCTAAGATGCGGAGCTTTGGCAAGTTTTGCTCCGCTTTTAAATGAGGTGAAGGATTTCGCAGATACTGGCGGACCGGTATTAGGGATATGCAATGGTTTTCAAATTCTTACTGAATTAGGCCTTTTGCCCGGTGCGTTAACTAAAAATCAGAATTTACATTTTATATGTGAGCCATGTGAACTTTTAGTGAACGAGGCTAGTAATACATTCCTGAATGGCTATGCTAAGAACGAGTTGATAAATCTTCCAATTGCCCATGGGGAGGGGAAATATCATTGCGATTTGGATACTTTTGATGACCTACAGCAAAATAACCAAATAGCACTTAGTTATAGTAACAATCCCAATGGTTCACTTGCAGATATAGCTGGAATATGCAATAAAAAAGGCAATGTTCTTGGGTTGATGCCCCACCCTGAGAGAGCCTGCGACCCGATCTTGGGTGGAATTGATGGTCAAAGATTATTAAAAACCTTCATGGGTTGAAGGATCCTAAATTGAACATTAATAAAACCTAGCGGCCCTAAGGCCGCTAGGTTTGCAAAGCATATTTAAATAATTAAGAGATAGCAGCAAAGAAATCTTTGCTTCCAACCGGATCAGGATTCATTGTGCGATCACCAGGGGTCCAGTTAGCAGGGCAAACCTGATCAGGATTAGCTTGCACATGTTGAAATGCCTGAAGAACTCTGAGGGTTTCTTCTACATTTCTACCTACAGCTAAGTTATTTATTGTGGCATGTTGTACGACACCTTCTGCATCGATAATAAACAGACCACGTACAGCTATGCCAGCATCTTCGTCTAAGACGTTGTAGGCCCTGGCAATGTCTTTTTTGAGGTCTGCTACCAGCGGATATGCCAAATCACCAATGCCACCCTCTTTGCGATCAGTTTGTATCCAAGCCAGATGACTAAATTGACTGTCTACCGAAACACCCAATACCTCTGTATTTTTGCTGGCAAATTCGGCGTATCGATCAGAAAATGCTGTGATTTCAGTAGGGCAAACAAAGGTGAAATCAAGGGGATAGAAAAATAGAACTACGTATTTACCGCGGTAGTTGGAGAGGCTGATTTCTTTAAATTCCTGATCCACCACTGCCGTAGCAGTAAAATCTGGGGCCTGCTGGCCAACTCTGAGGCTTCCGTTGGTCATGGTATGAGCTGTTGAGTAAAGGGTTTTAACTAAAGCGGACAAACTCCGCATTAGCAACCTTATAAAGCTACCACTATTTACTGCAGCTTGTGAACTAAAGTTGGTCTACAAAAAACGAGTTAATTGATGGGCTGGGATCCCGCGCTGATGCGCAAATACAACAATACCGGGCATTTTCGTCTCCTGAATCAGCTGCGCAGCGAACTTAAAGCACACCCGATTCAAAGAGAAACGAAGCAAGTCGCAGAGGTATTCAGCACTCCGCAAACAAACACCCGAGAGATACGGTCGCGTGAGATACAGCCTCAGGCCTATGCAGGAGGTAGAAGCAGACGCTCAACAAGCACAGATAACTTCTTAAATAAAGACTATTCAAAAGAACAGAATTCATCTTCTAGCTTTCGCGACAGATTAAATGCTATTGAAATGAGATAAGTAGTTAATGCTAAATCGAAATGGCTCGAGGGAGACTTGAACTCCCGACCCCGGGGTTATGAATCCCGTGCTCTAACCAGCTGAGCTACCGAGCCCTGGTATCAAGTGAGCATAGTGGATGGTAAGACCCTACCTTTGCGGAAGATACGCAACCGGGTTCACAGCACCAGACCTGGCAGAAATAATTTCAAAATGAAGGTGAGGGCCAGTGCTGCGTCCGGTGCTGCCCATTAAAGCTATGGGAGTTCCTTGAGCAATATTCATGCCTTTGCTTACTAATAGCTTGCTGTTGTGGGCGTAACGGGTAAGGGTGCCGTCATTATGGGACACCTCAACTAGATAACCGTAACCACCGTCGTTCCAACCAGAACTTACAATTACACCATCAGCTACCGAATGAATTGGTGTTCCAACACTATTTGCTATGTCAATTCCCCTGTGCATGCGTCCCCAGCGCCAGCCGTAGCCTGAGGTTAGTGTGCCAGCTGCAGGCCATACATAACTAGTAAAAGATCTTTGGCTAGGTTGTTTTCCAAAATCAGGTAGACCAGGCCAACTGAGTCCACCACTGGAACCAGGTGTGATTGCAAGTGTAGTGCGAGCCCGCAATGGTTGAAACAATTTAACTGGGGTGTCGACAGCTAAACGAGAAATTGGATTAAGGCCAGGATTTAATCGTGTAAGTTCATTTAAGGGGACCTCATATCTACTTGCAATTTTAGCTAAATTATCACCAACTTTTGCAAAAATTGAGCGATTGGGCTGAGTTCGTCGAATTTCCGAATCATCTAAAGCATCAACAAAGCGAATAGTACTAATTAATTTCGCAGGGATTGCAACCCACTCATTATTCGAAAATTTACGACTAATATCGCAATCATTTAAATCTGCAAGATAATCAGAAGGAATATCGAGCTGATGTGAAAGCTGCTCCAAGGTAATGTCTGAGCGAGTTTTCACATAAATGCTGGTAGATTCAGCGCTTGCTATTAGAACTTGCTTATTAAAATGGCGATTTAAGTCAGGATAAGCGGGAAGATTCGAGTTTGAATAAGACTGACTATCAAGATTAGAGCGACCTGGAAGACCTGCTAATACCACTAATCCTGCAGGAATACAGATAGTGACGCAAGCAAGTAAAGCAGAAGGCTTCATGCAATAAAATCAAAGAATAAGCCGTTGGAGAAGCCAATTCCCAACAACTTTCTAATATTACACTACATACCAGGGGAAATCAAGTGCCCTAAGTTACTGAATTGCCGATAAGTTCAAGGATCACTGTGCTGCAGAGGCTTTTTGATCTGCCTAAGCGCTTCAAAAAGCACCACTGCAACAGCGACCGACAGATTCAAGCTCCTCACGTTTTTGCAAGCTAGCGGCACCCTCAGTAGATGATCACATGCACTGCGGGGCAGGGGGGGGAGCCCACTAGTTTCGCGGCCAAATAGCAACCAATCAGAGTCTAAAAAGGGAAAATCAAGATAAGAATCACTGGCATGCCTGCTAAGGCCAATTAATCTGCCGCCTTGCAATTGCTGCTGTTCGTAGAACTGAGCCCAATTGCTATGGCGCCGGAGCTGAACGAAGGGCCAGTAATCGAGTCCGGCTCGTTTCAGTGTGCGATCACTAATCTCAAAGCCAAGGGGCTCAACAAGATGCAGTTCAGTTTCCGTAGCAGCGCAGGTGCGAGCTACGTTGCCTGTATTTGGAGGTATTTCGGGTTCAAACAACACAACCCTTGGCATCACAATGAAATTCCCTGCACGCTTGTTGCAAGCCTATGAAGGGGTAGGGCTTGCCCCATGCAAACAAGCCAGCGTTCATCGCAAACGCCAGCGCAAGCTCTGGTTAGAGCCCCCAAACGATCTCGAAAAGTGCCTCCCACAGCAGTGGGGGGCACCACACCCCAACCAACTTCCTCGCTCACTAAAAACACGGGCATAGCTCGGTAAATCAGATTTTTCAGCAGTGCTTGCTGCATCAGCAGCCAATGCTGTTCTGAATACTCCAATCCAGCTGCAACCCAACTGCCAAGGGAATCAATCAGCAACCAGGCTTGTGAATATTTGCTATTGGGTGCTAACAAATCGGGAAGGTAGGAAAATTCAATACCTTCAATCAGATCCCAATGGGAAGGTCTCCTGATTTTGTGTTGTTCTAGCCTTTTCTGCCAGTGAGCATCTTGAACATAGAGTTTTCCAGGCGCCACATAACAGATCTGTGCTCCAGCAGACCTACTTTGCAATAGCTGCTCTGCCCATTCACTTTTGCCACTTCTACTGGCGCCTGTAACAATTATATGTTTAGCCACCACCGTTCATATTGCGCAGCGTGGCTACTGAAGAGGGTGATACACGATTGAGATAACGGAAAATCCAATATTTAAAAATAGTGGCTAAGATAACCGGAAAAGTTGCTATAAAAAGCATTATGAAATTTTCCTGAGTTGGTAAACCAAGATGACTTGAAATACTTTGTAGTAAAACAGTCCAGCCCTCGGGGCTGTGGAAACCAACAAAAATATCTGTAAAAAGAATAATCACAAATGCTTTTGCGCTATCGCTTAAGCCATATACAGATTCATCAAAAAATCCTCGCAAAACCCTCAAATCTTCACGGCCCCAAAAACATACAAACGTAAATCCTAAAAATGCAATTACATCAGAAATTACATTCTTAATTGCGCTTGTGCTCTTTGAATCAGCCTCATCCTTGAGTTTATCAGCCCTTTCGGATAGTTTTAATCTTATTTCATCTAGGCTTGGTGCTTCTCTGCCTGCTAAAAGCGCGTCAAATTCCAATTCCTCTTTATAAAGCCTTAATTTGCTAACAGCAATATCTTGAAGCTGCGGCTTTGTGTAACTTAAAAATGGTACTTCCGGCGCCAATCTATCGATTATTGGGGCTACGAGATATGTTCTTGAAACCTGCTGCAATAATAAAGGTACCAAGATTAGTAGTAACAGTATCCTTAAAGAAACAAGAGTGGAATCGCGTCTGCGGCGAAAACCTGCCACAAGACTTGCTTCCGCCTCGGGATTCAATTCATTTCTTACTCGATCAAATACCCCTAGTAAACTGCGTGGCAACGCTTCTGGTCTACGTAGTATGCCTTGATTATCGCCATTTCCATAGCGACGGGTAACAGACTCTATTAATTGCAGCTGACGCAATTCTTGACTGTCTAGCTCAGACCTTTGCGCTTCAATAGACGCCACAATTTGACGACAGTTGGCTAAGGCAGAACGGAATCTGCGAATAATTTGCGCTTGAGTTGTTTTTGGAAGTCCTAGATCAATATCAGTGCGTACAGGGCGGTCATTGAAATATTCAAGTTCAAGCCCCTGGATCATCAAGGCAGACTCATAGGCGAGCTCGAGATTGCTACTAAAATGTAGATCCTCCGCCTTGCCGAAGGTGCCCAACAAGTTATTCATCTCTTTTTTTGAAATCCTCTAACACGTCCATAATGCCGCGCAATCATCTGGAAAACACCCACCAAGTTGCCATCGGTACGAGTGTTCCAACCACGAGTAAAACAATCACCCATGAAAAGCCGTTGCTATTGGCTGTCTCTTCAGCGCTAGGAATGTTGCTAACAATTAATGCCGGTTCAACCACAACGGGAGGGCCTGGATCATCCCCGCCAGCTAAAACCACACCGAGCCTATCGATACCATCAATAAGAGCTTGGTGATAGCGCCCGCCATCTCGCAGCGGATAAGCCATTGTGGTTTCAGCGGTGCTAAGCAATAACTCATCTGGAAGGAGGCTACGAACCTCAGAGGAGGCTTGAATAGAAACGCTGTTAGTGCCAGTTTCAATTAAAACTAGCAATTCCGCATTGTCTTCACTTTGCCAGCGCTCTAGCAGTTGATCAGCTAGTTCTTGCAGGCTCAAGCCATAATCCAGCCGCCGAAGCGTAATAACGCGGGCATCAACTCGAGCATCACTAAAAACTTCTAGACGCCTTTGCAATTCAGCAATTGCCGCTCGGCTGAGCACATCAGCGCCATCGCTCACTTTTTCAGTTGATGGCAAAAGGGGGTAATCCTCAACACCTACGGCATATGCAGGAAGTGCCAAAGCCAGCAGCAGCGCTAGCAGGCTGAAAAAGCGCAAGATCGATGTTGTAACCATTTCCCCCCTATGGATCAAGTTAGTTTGAAGTGTCTAAGGCATCACGATGCAAAATATCCATAACTTCGATAATCAATTCAGCTTTGCCAGGATTTAGATCGAGGCTGCTGGCAAGGGTATTTAGGAACTCCAACTCCTCTGCCTCCACCACTCGATCAGCCCGCACCAGTTGAGTTGCCACTGCAAGAGCGGTTTCCCGTTGGGCAGGGGTTAGTTGAGGTATGGCACTCTTCACTAGGCCCACAGTGCCCAGATCTCTCCATAAAGCCAAAAGGCGATCAAAAAGATCTGTCATCTCGCGATCTTCCATTGAGGAGAAGGGGGTGCGAAATTCAAGCTCGATCCTCAAACTACGGGCTTCATCCCTACCAAGAACACCGTCGCTAGCAACCGCTGCAAGACACACAGCTGCAAAGGATTCAGCACTATTCATCAAAAATCTCCAAGGTCAATACCATTTGAGCCATGAATCCACAAAATGGCAGCCCCCCGCCTGCCGCAAAGCTTGTAATCGCCTGCGGAATTCTTGGTTTGCTGCTTACAACAGTGAATAGCCTCACACTTAGTTCGGAATTCCAGATTATCGATCCAGCCTTTGGCCGCAGTTCCGTATTGGCTGGGGTTATGGCTGTTGGCCTGGTTTTGGTAGGGGTGATATGGACAAAAGCAAATCCAGCCCCCCGAGACCGGGTGAAATTGGAGGGTATTGAGGGCTTGGAGTTTGCAGAATCCTTACCCACTCAATTAAAAAAAGAATTGGCATGGGGAAGTGCGATGCTTTTGCTCGCCACACCAGCCGCCAGTGTGCTTTTGGTATGGGAAGGGAAAGTGTTGTTACGACGCGGACTACTGGGAACAGAGCCGTTTAAATCTGGGCCAATTTTGAGTAAAGCCCTAGAGAAACAGCAGCAGATATCTTTAGTAAATCTTGAGCTCTACCCCGGAGCAAACGAGTTTGCTTATTTGCCACAACCATTACCGGCGGTGCTGGTAACACCTTTGGATCAAAAAGGCTGGCTTGTGATCGGCGGCTGGTCTGTGCGTTGCTTCAGCCGAAGTGATGAACGCTGGGCTCAAGGCTGGGCGGATAAAATTAAAATTGAATTGCTGGAGTTTGATTTTTTATAGGGCTTTTGGCCTGGGGTAGGCGTAGTTGAGTTGCAACTCGCTCCCCGGGCGCAGTGAAAACAACAAGGCCATCGCTACCGGTTTTACCTTGTAGCTGACGAGCTCTTGTTACCTGATTTAGTTGATTACGTCTTAATTCCACTGCACCCTCTGCCAAAATAGCTCCAGTTTTCCAATTCCAAGTGCAGGTATCTGCTTTTAAGGATTGCTGTGGCTGAATTACTACACAGTTGGCTCCCACCTGAATTGAATGATTACGCTCCTGTAGATCAAGCTTGGATCCCTTCAATAATAATTTATCAAGCTTAGCTTCCGCATAATCGAGCGATGTAATGCGCTCTTGTTTAATCCACCACC
>NZ_CEXBMR010000017.1:0-30201 GCF_982614295.1 Synechococcus sp. | reverse complement strand
GCCTTTGCTAGCGCAAGGGCCAAAACGGCCGCCATTTGGCTTCCACCCGCCAGCAACAGCTGCGCTTCACTTCCGGGTGCCTGAGCAATACCTTCAAGGAAACCAAGCGCAAAGGCCTGGAAGGGATCCCCAAAAGCAGCTAAAACCGCCAGCGGATTTCCGAGCTCACAGCCAGTGGAAATGGCTGCCGCAATCCCCTGCTGCACCAAAGCTGCCCGCAGCCCATGGGGCGGTACCCGCATGCTGCCGCTCACCAAACCAGCCACATCAAGACCTAAACCGCTGAGCACTGCCTCTGCGGTGCTGGTGCCCCCAGGCACGCATTCAGCAAGCACCAACAAGCCCTGCGGATGGCATTGGGCCCAGCGGTAGCCGAGCCTTTGGCCCTGCTGCTGCAGGCGCAACACAGCTGCTAGCTCCATGGCCTTGCCGCTGCTAAGGCAACGGGCTGGTGTGCCACCAAGCCGGATATGAGGAATTGCCGGGGCAACCCCGCAACCGGCATCCACCACCAGAGCAGGCAGGCCTAAACGCTCCAGCACGCACCAACTGATCAAAGCGGGGCTTACCCCCGCCAAAAGGGGAGGCAAGCGATGGGGGCATTGGGCAGCTGGACCCATCACCAATAGCTCTGCATCAGCCGCCGCGGTGAGTTGTCTGCTTGCTGGTGTGGCCCCAGCTGCAGAAATACCCGGCACTTCAGCAGTTGCGGTGCCACCAAGCACAAGCAAAACCTGCACCTGTTTCGCCAGGAGTGCCCCTTTGGCGGATCTACACCAGCTAGATGGGATCAAGGGACAAAAGCGGACGCAATAAAGAAGGTGGTGGTGGCAAATATTGCTTCAACTTTGGAAATACCCAATGGGCCACAGCATGCAAAACCAGCACATAAACAAAGTTTTGCAGCAGCAGCAAACCAAGGGCCAACAACTGCACCTGCTCAAGATCTGGAGCCCCAAGCAATTGCAAACGCTCCGCTATTCCCTCTAGCAAAGCTGCGGCAGCGCCGGTAATTACCACCCAAAGATTTTCGCCAAGCAGTAGCGAGAGCACTGAAACTCGCACCAAAAAGCCAGCGGCACCAATCACTAAGCCAAAACCCATAGACCACCACCAACTCAGCTGCCGTCGCCAACACCAGCCAAGCCAAAGCGCCAAAGAGCCATAGGGGAAAAGCATCAATGGACCCCGCACCGGCCCCATCAACACCATTAACAGCATCACCGCCACCGCTACCCCCTGCAAGGCAGCACGGCCCCCCTGGCGTAATTGCAACAGGGCAATCGGCAAGGGGATAGCTAAGCGGAAGATCGCATCTCCGATGGGCAGGTAATAAATCGCCACCCAGAGCAAGCCGGTGCTGGCGGCCATATAGGCGGTTTCCGTTAGCCGTCTGGCCTCGCTACGGCGGCGCTCAACGGCCATCTCCCTGCCTCACCCTTTCAATAGCTTCCACTTCAAAAGGCAAATTTGCTGCCCTGAGAGCACGGGTTAAGGCCTCGGCGGGGGCGGCGGGGTCGGTTGCTGGTAAACGCAACACAACCCGGTAAGGCACAGGAGCTGCTGCGGGGGCAAGCGGTTTTTGAACCTCTAATTGCTTTGCTTCCGGTTTGGAAAGCTCAGCTTTGGGAAGCTCTGGTTTTGGGGGTGGGAGTGTTGGTTTTGGGAGTGTTGGTGATTGGCTTTTAGCTTTTGGCAGATCTGGACTTGGGCCAAAACTGTTACCCAGCTGCTCACCGATTGGAGTGTTGCTGCACCCCCCTAGGGCGCAAATAAAACCCACAGCAAAACCGAGCCGCAGCACAGCTTCAAACCGCAACCAAGCCATCAACTATCAGCCGCCCTGATAATTCGCACCGCACTGGCCCGCGGACGCCCTGATTTAGTTCCGGTGGTTTTACTGGCGGTTTTTGGTTTTGCTGCAGCTTTTGGTTTGGCGCTTTTAGCCGCAGGTTTTGCCGATGTGGCAGCCGGTTTTGCGGATCTTGCCCGAGCCGCAGGTTTTTTTGTAGCAGCTTTAGCGGCAAGCAATTCAAGGGCCTGCTCGAGGTTGATGGTTTCAGCCGTAGTGCCTTCCGGCAAGGAAGCATTCAGCTTTCCTTGTTTTACATAAAGCCCATATGGGCCATCAAATAATTGGATCATTTCCTCAGATCCCTCGGCGCAGCCGAGATCTTTCAAGGCAGTGCGGCCACCACGACCTTTCTTGGGGACCGCCAATAATTCCATTGCCCGCTCAAGTTGCACGAGCAACACATCGTCTTCCGCTTTAAGGGAGCGGTAATCCTTCTCGCCCTTGCCTTTGTCATGCACCACATATGAACCAAACCGCCCCAAACCCGCTTGCACCTTGCCCCCATCTGGATGTTCCCCCAGCAGGCGAGGCAACTGCAACAAGCTGCAGGCATCCGCCAAGCTGAGATCCTCAGGTTTGGTGCCTTTTGGTAACGAAGCACGTTTTGGTTTAGGGGTTTCCTCGCTGGCCTGCCCCCGTTGCACATAGGGGCCGTATTGCCCAAACAATAAATAAATCGCTTCTCCGCTTTCGGGATCTATCCCCAAACTTTCCGGACCATCGGCCTTTTGTTTAAGCAATAACTCCGCATGCTCAGCATCTAAATCAGCAGGGGTGAGATCCAAAGGCAAGGTGGCCTTGATCAATTCCTCCTCACCGTTTTCCCCTGGTCGCTTTGATTCCAGATAGGCCCCAAAACGACCGATCCGCACCACACAAGGCAAACCTTCCAATTCGATAGTGCGTGAGGTGGTGGGATCGATATCGCCCTCCCGTTGAGCCACCTGTTGCTCTAAGCCTTTTTCACCACGAAAGAATTGATCAAGATATGGCAGCCACTGGGCTGATCCATTGGAAATTTCATCAAGGGTGTTTTCCATCCTTGCGGTGAAACCTGGATCAACAAGATCAGGGAAATGCTCCTCTAAAAGAGCGGTAACGGCAAAGGCAGTAAAGCTTGGGGTAAGGGAATTGTTTTGCAGATTTGCATAACCGCGATCGCAAATCGTGCCAATGATTGAGGCATAGGTAGATGGCCTGCCAATACCTTCTTTCTCCAAGGTTTTAACCAATGCCGCTTCGCTAAACCTTGCTGGAGGTTGGGTTTGGTGGCCTAGGGCTTCACAAGATCCACAATTTGGGTGGTCTCCAGCACCGAGGGGGGGCAAGAGCACCTCTTGGCCTTCAAGGGCGGCATCTGGGTCGTCGCTGCCCTCAACGTAGGCGCGGAAAAAACCAGCAAAATCGATACGCTTGCCACCGGCCCTAAAACGGGCATTAGCAACTTCAAGGTGGGCACTCACCATCGTGAGCCTGGCATCAGCCATCTGGCAGGCCACGGTGCGCTTCCAGATCAGCTCATAAAGAGACAGATCAAGCCCACTTAAGCCCGCTTCAGCGGGGGTGCGAAAGCTGGAACCTGCTGGCCTGATTGCCTCGTGGGCCTCTTGGGCATTTCTACTTTTGGTGGAATATTGCCGCGGTTGGGGGCTGAGGTGGTCGGCCCCATATTTTTCGGATACACAAGCGCGAGCAGCTGAAATCGCCTGCTCACTGAGCTGCACCGAATCGGTGCGCATGTAAGTGATGAAGCCCCGCTCATAAAGCCCCTGGGCCGTACGCATTGTTTCCCGCGCCGAAAGCCGCAACTTGCGGTTGGCTTCCTGCTGCAGGGTGCTAGTGGTAAAAGGTGGTGCCGGCTTGCGCAGGGTTGGTTTTTCCTCCACTTCAGCCACAGTCCAAGCTTCAGAGCGAATCGTTTCAAGCAAGCTCTGGGCATCGCTTTCGCTGAGTAGTCGCACCTTGGTACCGGCCTTGATGGCACCGGTGTTTTCATCAAAATCGGCACCGCTAGCGATTCGTTCACCAGCTAAGTAGCTGAGCTTGGCCTCAAATTTCAAGCCGCCTTGCTCTAGCTGGGCTTTGAGATCCCAGTAGCTGCCGCTTCGGAATGCCCTGCGGGCCCGTTCCCGTTGCACAAGCAAGCGCACCGCCACCGACTGCACCCGGCCCGCTGATAGCCCCCAGGCCACTTTTTTCCAAAGCAGGGGTGAAACCGTGTAACCCACCAAGCGATCAAGAATGCGGCGGGTTTCCTGGGCGTGCACCAGCTCCATGTTGAGCTCGCGAGTGTCGTTTAGGGCTTGCTTGATCGCTTCTTCCGTTATCTCGTGAAACACCATTCGTTTCACCGGCACCTTGGGGTCTAGGAGCTGGAGCAAATGCCAGCTAATCGATTCCCCTTCACGGTCTTCGTCTGTTGCGAGCAGGAGTTGTTCTGCCCCTTTAAGGGCATCCTTTAACTCCTTAACAATCTTCTTTTTATCCTTCGGCACCACGTAGAGAGGCGCAAAGTTTTCATTGGTATTTACGCCGAGGTTTGCCCACTTCTCACCCTTGTAACTAGCGGGAATTTCACTGGCGTTATTGGGTAGATCTCGCACATGCCCCATGGAAGCCTCCACCCGAAATGTGCGCGGCAAGAAGCCACGAATCGTGCGGGCCTTAGTGGGGCTCTCAACGATGACAAGGGTGTGAGACACAGGCTGCCGGGGCAGGTAAAGAACAAGACCGAATCAAAAGGTTAGATCCGCAGTACATGTTGCACTGAGACCAGTCCGATCGATAGAGCTACCATCCGGCTTAGGACGGCGCCGACCCCACAGCAATGGAATCCCTGGCTCAGTCGTTAAATGCTGGGGCGATCGCGCCCGAAGCAGCACTGCTGATAACACTGCTGGCCTGCCTTTTGGCCGATCTGGCAGGAGAAAAAGCAGCTGCAAAATTTGTACCGCCCTTTTGCTACATAGGGCTGGGGACATGTTTAGTTTTGCTCGCCTTGCAGTGGAACCAACCACCTGCACCAGCATTTTTCGCCTCATTTATCAGCGATAACCTTTCCGTGGCCTTCAGGTCTGTGGTGGCCACATCCACATTGCTTTCGCTTTTAATCAGCTGGCGTTATGTGGAACGCAGTGGCACTCCGGTAGGTGAATACGCCAGCATTCTTCTCGCTGCAACAGTGGGAGCGATGTTGCTGTGCGGTGCCACCGATCTGGTGAGCATCTTTGTGTCGTTAGAAACACTTTCTGTATCTAGTTACCTCTTAGCTGGCTACATGAAGCGGGATGCGCGCAGTTCAGAAGCAGCCCTCAAGTATTTGTTAGTGGGATCGGCGGCAGCAGCGGTATTTTTATATGGCACTTCATTACTTTACGGCGTAAGTGGTGGTTCAACAAATCTGGCGGGTATCACCATTGCATTGCAAAGTAGTGCCACCCCATTAACAGCTTTAGCGCTGGTATTTGTATTAGCCACAGTGGCATTCAAAATATCTGCAGTACCGTTTCACCAATGGACTCCTGACGTTTACGAAGGTTCCCCTACACCAGTTGTTGCATTCCTTTCCGTTGGCTCTAAAGCTGCTGGTTTCGCCTTAGCTCTAAGGCTGCTAGTGGGCTGTTTTGGTAGTTTTGAAGCCCAGTGGCAGCTGCTATTTACAGTATTAGCAGTGCTCAGTATGACCCTTGGCAACGTGGTTGCTTTGGCTCAAACATCGATGAAAAGAATGCTCGCTTACAGCTCAATTGGCCAAGCCGGTTTCGTGATGATCGGTTTGGTTTGCGGCACAGAAGAAGGGTTCTCAGCAATGGTTCTTTATATGGCCGCTTATTTATTTATGAATCTTGGCGCATTTGCCTGCATCATACTTTTCTCATTACGCACCGGCAGCGACCGCATTTCAGACTACGCTGGTTTGTATCAAAAAGACCCCTTAATTACCCTGGGGCTAAGCCTTTGCCTACTTTCTTTAGGGGGCATTCCTCCAATGCTTGGCTTCTTCGGCAAGATTTATTTATTTTTCGCCGGCTGGGCAGACGGTCAATATCTATTAGTTGTGGTTGGTTTAGTTACATCAGTAATTTCAATTTATTACTATATCTCAGTAATAAAAATGATGGTTGTAAAAGAACCGCAGGAAGCTTCCGATGTAGTTAAGTCTTACCCAGTGCCCACCTGGAATCTGCCCGGCTTGCAGCCGCTTCGCATCGCGTTAATAGTATGTTTACTAGTTACTGCAGTGGGGGGCGTACTTTCAAATCCATTGTTTATATGGGCCAATCAAGCCGTCGAGGGCACGCCATTACTAAAAGCAGTAATTGCAGCTGGCGGCAATTTGCCCACCGGTTAAAACAAATTTAATGATCACTAAATCCAGCGGCAAAGCAGTAGCCGATCTACAAGATATAAGTAAAATTTATGGGGCAGGTGCTACCGAAGTGCGGGCCGTTCATGGCTTAAGCCTCACGGTTTATCAAGGCGACTACTTGGCGGTAATGGGTGCCTCTGGTTCTGGGAAAAGCACTGCGATGAATATCCTTGGCTGCCTAGATCGATCCACTAGCGGCAGTTATTGGTTGCAGGGGCAGGAGGTTAATAGCCTCAGCGACGATGATCTAGCGACCCTGCGGAATCGATATCTGGGCTTTGTGTTTCAACAATTTCACCTGCTATCAAATTTGAGTGCCCTTGAAAATGTTGAACTGCCGATGATTTACGCCAAAGTTCCAGTGGAAGAACGCAAGCAGCGAGCGGCCGCAGCCTTGCAACGGGTGGGGCTGGGGGATCGCTTAAAAAATAAACCAAATCAATTAAGCGGCGGGCAGCAGCAAAGGGTGGCAATCGCTAGGGCAATCATCAATCAACCTGCCTTATTACTTGCAGATGAACCAACAGGTGCGCTTGATTCAGATACCACAAGAGAGGTATTAGCTATCTTTGATCAACTAAATCAAGAAGGTATGACCGTTGTATTAGTTACCCACGAACATGATGTGGCAGACCGCGCTCAAAAAGTATTGTTATTTCGTGATGGCTGCATTGCCAATCAAGACCCTGGAGCTTGGTTACGCAGCACTTAAATGCTTTTAGCTACGCCGCTCTAACCCCTGTAGCAATTGATCAAATAATCCTGTAAGTAGAAGTTGATTGCTGCTTAATGCACCACTGGGGGAAAGGCTGCCGGGATCTACCGCCACCCAACCCCCAGCGTCGGGGAGGCGCAATTCAAAGTGCAAATGGGGCCCAGTGCTAAGGCCAGTGCTGCCAACCCTGCCAATTACTTCGCCTTGGCGAACCTGCTCCCCAGGTTGCACAAACAATTCCGATAAATGGCCATAAAGGGTGCGCCGCAGTGGGTTGCGATGTTCAATTTCCACCGCTAGGCCATAGCCACCGGCAAGCCCCGAACTAACAACTGTTCCGCTGAGAGCAGCCACCACCGGCGTTCCCTCTGGAGCAGCCAAATCCTTGCCGGCATGAAGAATCATGCTGCCCAAAATTGGATGCATCCTCCAACCAAATCCGCTGCTGGTTACTGCGCTACCGATCAACGGAAATAACAAGCTGCGGTTGCCGTTGCCTAATAAAGGTGCAGGCCTTGGCGTAACCCTTAAAACCTGGCTAAGCGAAAAACTGCCCTCGCTTCCCACCAGCAATGCGCTAACAGGCACCGTGAGGGGAGCTAAAGGCATACCCAAGCCTTCTTGATTGAGCCGACCACGCTCCACAAATGCCACACCATTGGCCTTGGCACATTCCCTTTTACTTAACACTCCGCTACTGCACAACTTGCTTAAATTCGGCACAATTCTTTGCGGCGCATTGTATTCGCCCCGTTGCAATTGTTGGCTCTCCTTAATTGTGATTGTTCCCTCACGCTCTAATTCCTGTAGAGATTTATCAAAGATAAGGGGCGCTGTTGGTCCTTCCGGTGGTGGCAATTGCGCCATCAGCGGCAGAACCAGCGATACAACAAATGGCAGTAGTAATAATTTATGCATTGGGACAGTTTGAATGATCAGCTGCAGCGAAGCATTAACTAATGGCTAACATTGATGGCTAACTTTTCCACTGCCCGCAAGCCGAGGAGCACCAACTGCTGCCAAGGCGGGCAGCGGTTACCAAGCAACTGCTCCAAAGTAATGCCCGGTGGGCGAATGGGATGACGTCCGTTTAATCCAATCCCAAAACGCACATGGCGCACTAGCAAACCGCGCCACACAACAGAGGTGAGTACCCCTGCCAATTTTTGATTGCCAACTATTAAATCGTTAGGGGCTTTAATTTGTAATTGGACTCCTACGCCAAGGGATTGCAATTCCGCCTCCAAGGCGGCGGCCATCAGAATTGGTAAATTTTCAGCCTGGGGTGATTCTCCAAACCAAGGAATTGCAGCACTAAGCCATAAACCACCTGAGGGTGATTGCCAAGATCGATTCGCGGTGCCGCGGCCAAAACGTTGTTTTTTTGCCACTACCGCTACCGGAAGGCGTGGCTCTTGCTGAAGCCAGGCCGTGAGCAATGTTTCGGTGCTGGAGCAAACCGGAATAACCCTGATCTGCCAAGGCAGCACAAGGGCACTGCCAGCTAAGAGGGCACCTCCACAACGAAACCCGCTTGATTGAGTCAGCCTCAATTTTCGATAAGGGCTGCGTTTAAACGTTTTGCCGCTTGCTGTAATTGGTCTATTTCCACCACCAGCGCTAAACGCAGCCAACCTTCACCGCCAGCTCCAAAACCGATACCTGGGGTGAGGGCCACACCGCTGCGTTCGAGCAGCCAGCTGCATGCTGCTTCGCTGCCAAGGGCTAGAAGCCGTGGCGGCAGGGGCATCCACAAATAAAGGGCCATCGAACTTGGAGGCACTATCCAGCCACCAGCTTTAAGGGCTGCCGCCATCGCATCACGCCTTTGTTTGTAGATGGGCTTGAGCTGCTGAGGCCAGTGCGGCAGCTGAGTTAAAGCAATTTTTGCGCCGGCCTGCAAAGCAAGTGATTGGTTGAAATCCACCACTGCCTTCACCTGAGCTAGCGCTTCAATTAGAGCTGCAGCACCAACGGCAAAACCAAGACGAAAACCACCCAAGCACCAGCCCTTTGAAAAGGAAAAGAATTCAATCCCATTTTCACGCCACCCTGAAGATCGCAGCAAGGCCGGAGCTTCCCCTTCTAAGGCGAGATCCACATAGGGATTGTCGTGGGCTAGCACTGCCCCCTCACGTTTTGCCAGCGCTAAGCCCTCATCCAACCAACCTTGGTTGCCGGTGGTGGCAGTGGGGTTATGGGGATAGCCAAGCATCAATAATTTCAACTGCTGCTGCTCACTGCAGGGCAAACGTTCAAAGCAAGGGCGCCAGCCATCTTCCAGTTGCAGCGGCAATAGCAGTGGTTCACCCCCCGCTAACAACACACCGCCGCGATGGCTTGGATAGCAGGGATCTAGCAGTAAGGCTCGATCGCCTGGATTTAATAATGCAAGGGGTAGATGAGCTGTGCCCTCCTGGGAACCCACCAGCAGTAGAACCTCCCGCAAAGGGTCAACCTGCACCCCAAAACGTTGCTCCACCCAAGTTGCAGCCGCTTCACGAAAGGGCAAAGTGCCGGCCTGCAAGCAATAACCAGCACTGGCGGGTTGAGTGAGCTGGGCCGCCATTGCAGCTAGCACCTCAGGCGGAGGTTGGAGGTCTGTGCTGCCTAGGGAAAGATCAAGCAGGGGGTGAAGCTGAGCTGCTGTTGCCTTTGCTGCGTATGAGCGCTTGCGCTGATCCATTCTGGCAAAAACACCTGAGCCAAGGCGCTTAAGCCGCTCAGAGATGAGCATCCAAAAATGCCTGCAACTGAGCTTTTGCCATCGCACCCTCCTGACGCGCCACCTCAACCCCAGCTTGGAATAACAACAGTGTTGGTAAACCTTTGATTTGTAATTGATCGCGGATTAGTGGATTTGCATCAGCCTCCAACTTCCCCACTCGCACGCGGCCTCCATAGCTGCTGGATGCCCACTCCATCAATGGGGCCATTAGTCGGCAAGGGCCACACCAGGCAGCCCACACATCAACAAGAACAAGTTCTGATGCATCTAACACATCAACTTGGAAATTGGCATCTGTGAGTTGATGAACAGTCATAAAAAAATCGGGGAAAAGGCAATTGGTGCTTTTAAAGGTTGTCTATGGAACGCCTTAGTTTTTCCAATTCATCATCTACTTCAGCAGCCTGGGCAGGAAGAAGTTCAGGTTTTTTCGTGTCGTCTGGAAGCGCCAAGGGGCTGGGATTAAGGCTTGCTTTTAGGGCTGCTAATTCCTGATCCACATCGCCACCAGCTTCAAGGGCCTGAAAGCGGCTATCGAGATCTGCACCGGCAAGTTCTGCTGCCGCCTGTCCGCTGGCTTCTAAAGACAAAACCTTCTCTTCCATGCGATCAAAAGCCGCCATCGCCGAATCGGTATTCAGGCCACCAACTGCCCCTTGCAATTGCGCTTGGGCTTGGGCTGCCTGGGCCCGAGCCTTGAGCATGTCTTTCTTTGTGCGAGCCCCAGCGATCTTGCCTTCGAGCGAAAGCAGATTCTTTTTCAGGTTTTCAACCTGACCTGCCTGGGTAGCGAGCTGACTGTTTAAGGCAGTGGCGGTTTCTTGATAGGTTTTGCGGCGACTCAAAGCTTCCTTCGCTAGATCCTCTTCGCCTTTTTTTAAGGCAAGTGTGGCCCGCTCATACCAAGTTTTAGATTGGCTTTCAGCTTGTTGGGCTTGATTTTCAATACGCTTTTGGCTTGCGATAGCGGCAGCAACCGCCTGGCGCAGCTTGATCAGATCCGATTGCATATCTGCAACGGATTGATCAAGAATCTTGGCTGGATCTTCGGCTCTACCTACCAAATCGTTGAGATTAGAGCGCAATAAACGGCTTAAACGGTCGAAGAAGCCCATGGGGGCAGCACATCGGCGGCAACACCCCGACCCTAACCTTTTCTGATGCCTAATTACCTATTACCGATTCCAGCAAAAGGGGCGAGCCCGCTGCAGCACTGTTTAAAAGAATTAGAAGGGGGCTGGCAAGGGCAGGGGCATCTCGCTGCGTTGTGGCAAGCCTGGCCAAAAATTGCGGGGGCCGAGTTGGCGCCCCATTGCCGCCCGCTGAGGTTGCAGGGGGCTGTGCTTTGGGTGGGGGTGGAGCAACCCCATTGGCTTCTAGCCCTGCGTTACGCAAAGCATCAACTGCTGGGCGCCTTGCGTGCTGCTGGCTTTTTAGTGCAGCGTGTGGAGCTAGAGCAAAGAATGCAAATTCCACTGGCGGCATTAGCAAGCAGCGAAAGCGCTAACAGCTGGGCAGAACATCCCAGCAGGGTAGATATTCACGGCAGTTGCCTTTGCCCGAGCTGCCAAATACCAACCCCTGGCGGCGAGATCAAACGCTGGGGATCTTGTTCACTTTGCTTAAGGCAAAATCGAAATTAAAATCAAAAAGTTGGCGAGCGGATTGGTTTTAATGCATCGAAAGCGCGATCGATCACATCGGTGAGCAAGGTAATTACTCGCTTTTCTCTAAGAACCAGATTAGCGCTCAAAGTTTCACCGGATTTAAGGGAATAAGAACGGCCATTTTTCTTAAGCTGTTGTTGTTCTAATTTAATGATTACTGGAAATCTAGGCTGGGGATTTTGTTCGTCTGGCGGCAACGAATCTGTTGATATCCGTTTAACAGTGCCTTTAATAGAACCAAATTCTGTAAATGGATAGGAATCAAGCCTCACTTCAGATAATTGGCCAACTTTTACAAAGCCGATGTCCTTACTTGTAACATATATTTTAGCTTGCAATTTATCAACGGGAACAATCTTTAAAACCGGTTCATTTGGCGCCACTACATAACCCCTACTAGTGGGGGTAAGATCAAACACCTTGCCCCGTACGGGAGAACGCAGTAATTCGGTTTGCAGTTGTTCTTTCACTTCAACTCTTTGACGTTCCAGATCGGATAGCTGGCGATCACTTTCTTTACGTTGCTTAAGAAGCTCTGAACTAACTTCATTTAATTCGGCATCAGTTTGACGAATAGCAGCTTCGGTCTGAGCAATTTGAGAGCGCATTTGCTGCCCCTTATCCTTCTCCTGCATGTATTGAACTAAACCCATTCCACCCTGCTTAGTGAGAATCTCAAGCCGCTGCAAGATATCCTCCTGATTAGTTAGAGAAAGCCGTTCGCTATCACGTTTTGAAATCAAACTTTGTCGTTTAGCCCTCAGATTATCCCTTCTAGCCTCACTGGAATTTGCCTGTTCATTAATCCTCTGACGCTCGAGGCCAAGCTGCCTATTTACATTGTTCTTTTGTGCAACTGATCTATCAGTATCAAAGCGGATCAATGGTTGGCCCGGCTCCACTAATTGACCTTCTTTAACAAAGATTTCTTCAACAACAGCAGTTTGAAAGGCCTTGATTGGCTTAACCGCCCCGGCTGGCTCTAAATCACCTTGAGCAACAACAACCTCATCAATCTTTGCTAGTAAAGCAAAAACAAAGGCGAAGCTTGCTGTGCCAATCAAAGCCCAAATAACCGCCTTACTCCAGCGCGGTGAGGGTCTTAAACGAATTTCCTGAAGATCAGATGGATCGCGGCGTACTAAATTACTCATACCAATGCAGCCTCCTGTTGACGGAATAGGGTGGCATATCGACCCCCAATGGCCATCAAATCAGCGTGGGGGCCCTGCTCAACTAAGGCTCCATTGTGAAGTACTAAAATATGATCTGCGTGGCGAAGATTGCCCAAGCGATGGGTAATAAATAAAACGGTGCGGCCCCTGTAGGCAGCGCTTAAATTTCGGGTTAGCTGTTGCTCTGTATCAACATCAAGCGCGCTGGTGGCTTCATCAAGAACTAGCAAACGGGGCTGCTTGAGTATCATCCGAGCAATAGCTAAACGTTGTCTTTGCCCCCCTGAAAGCCCCGAGCCTCTCTCACCAACCGAGCTGCTATAGCCGGCTGGTAGTTGCTGAATAAAATCGTGAGCACAGGCAACTTTTGCTGCTTCTATTATCTCTTCAAAATCAGCATCTGGGCGGGTAAGCGCGATATTTTCCTGGATTGTGCCATCAAATAACAGGCTATCCTGCGGCACAACTCCTATTTGGCGGCGCAGGGAATATAAATCTACTTTTGAAATATCATTACCATCTAAGCGAATCGTTCCATCCAGGGGATCGTAGAGCCTTGTGAGTAACTTAAGCAAGGTACTTTTACCAGATCCGCTACTGCCAACTATGCCAACAAAACTACCTGCAGGGATACTAAAATCAACATTTAGTAATTGCAATTGCCCACTACTAGCGAAACGAAAATTCACCCTTTCGTAGCTAATCGCACCGCTTATAGGGGGAAGAGGGGGCAGATTTTCTCCGGCGATTTCAATCTCCTGAGGATGATCAACAATGTCGGAAAGCCTTTCAAGAGAAAGGGCGGTTTCTTGGAAGTTTTGCCATAATGTTGCAAGCCTTAGCAAAGGACTTGTTACGTATCCAGATAATATTCTAAATGCAATCAATTGACCTAAAGTTAGCTTGCCTTGCAATACCAACCCCGCTCCAACCCATAAAACAAGTAAGCCTGATAGTTGCTCTAGAAAATGAGATGCAGATCCAGCGGCAGTGCTGGTAATCGTATTGCGGAAACCAGCCGCTATTTGACCTCCATATAGTTGCTGCCAACGCCAACGGCTGTGTAATTCCATACCCTGGCCCTTAACAGTTTCCATACCACCAAGTGTTTCAACCAAGTGGCTCTGCACCTGGGCATTGGATTCCGCCTGTTCTCTCAACTGCCTGCGAATAACCGGTGCGGCAGCTGCAGTTAAACCAATAAAAAATGGAATAACACCCAACGCCCAAAGAGTAAGAATTGGGCTATAAAGCAACATCACCGCGATATATATAACTGAAAAAACTGAATCAAGCACCACAGTTAATGCAGTACCGGTAAGAAAACGCCGAATTTTTTCCAATTCATTTACCCTACTGGATACCTCTCCCACAGGGCGTTTAGAAAAGTAGCTAAGGGGTAATCTGAGCAAGTGATCAATAATTGTAGAGCCAAGGGAAATATCAATTCTATTTGTAGTATCGCTAAATAAATATGTTCGTAAAGAACCCAAAATCGCTTCCGCTACGGCCATGGCAACTAAAAGAGAACCTAAAACATTAAGGCTCTTTAAATTTCCCTGAGCGATTACCGCATCTATTATTTGTTGAATTAACAATGGATTCAACAAAGCGAATAACTGCACAAAAAAGCTTGCTATCAACACCTGAATCAGGATGCCGCGATGCTGCTGAATTGCTGGTAGAAACCAAGACAATCCAAATCTTTCCCTAGGGGTGGTATTGGCGCGCTCGAGGGAAAGAATAGCTAAATTTCCTTTCTCATCTAAAAGCGATTCAACATCAGCCATAGTTAACTTCCTCTGGCTCGAGCGAGGATCACCAATAATCAAGCCGCTGGCATCGGCCTGCCAAATAACAACCGGATGACCATTATCAATTGCAACAGCTGGCACCGGCAACCTTGCCACCGATTTAATAGGCACTTCTAAAAGCGAGGCACGCAAGCCAAGCAAATCTGCAACTGCTGCAAGTTGCATTATTCCAATCCCCTTACCTTCAGCTCTTTGCAATTGATCTTCCAAGATTCTACGAATCACATCCCTACGGAATGGAAGATCAAAATTGCGAGATAACATTCGAAGCACAGCAAACGCTTCTTCCAGTTCACCTTGGCCGCTGAGATGTGGAAAACTGCCATCATCTCCGATGCGGCCATACCAATCCTGCAGGGCCTCCATCTGGTTTAGTTGGGGCACCAACTCGCTGCCCTCGATCCATTCGGGCTCTAAAACCTCAACATTCACATCAACTGCTAAAGCAACCGCTTCCGCCGAAAGTTGAGCTGGGCTTGAAATACTTGGAGCGACAGCTGGTTTTGGGATTAAACGGATGGGCAAACGCCCCTGCCGTGCAAGCACCAACCCCGCCGGAATATCTTCACCCACCTCATGCCCAGCAACACAACCAGTGCTTAAAAGCCAATGGCCCTCTGGCACCGCTTCCTGCTCGCCAAGCAAGGTAATTGCGGGAGTTGCATCTGCATTTGCAGCCCAATCGCGCAACACACGGCCCCTGGGCAGATCTGCAATTTTGGAAGCAGAAAGCACTGCGTAGCGTTCAGGTAAGCCGCCATCTTTAAAAAAATCTCGCAATTCTTGGTGCCTTGATGCCAATTCAAGAAATGCTGCCGCCGGCAACAGCCAACCCTTTGAAACCATTGAAGCGGCAAGAACTTGACCCGAATCGCCTCGAAGTAAAGGCAGCCAGCCAGCTATTGAACCAGGAGAAAGCAGTTCAAGCGTGAAAGTTTCGCCCCTTTGATCCTGGGCAAGCAAACGCAGTTGCCCCTCAACAAGGATCAGAATCCCAGGAGGCAACTCATCAAACCCATGTAAACGGGCCCCAGGTTTTAACACCAAAGGCTTCAATAATGAGGCGGTTTGGGCCTGATCAACTGGTGAAAGCCTATTAAAAGGCTTCATTGAAGCCAGGAGATCTAAGGCAGCTGTAATCGACATCTGGGCTCAGCTGGCCTTTAATTCACTGGCTCATTATGAGCGGCAAGAACCTGATTGAGCTCATTTCTTAGCCAGTCATCTCCCTGTTCGATAATTAAACGCTGCTTCAAAGCCTCATCAAGCTGAGCTCCTTTGCGCTTTTCTAGGCGCACAATGATCCACCAACCCTCCAGTTGTTTTGGCGGCCAGAGCTGCCCCTCTTGGCTAATTTCAAGCAACTTGGCAAGGGCTGGATGGGGGGTTGAAAGGGGCACTGGGCCCAATTTTCCGCCACTATTTTTTTCAGGGCCTTCAGAAAAAGAACTGGCCAGCGCTTCAAATGAAACTTCTCCTTCCTGCAGTTGCTGGTGCAATTCCGCTGCTAATTCGCCGTCACGCAAGCGCAGTAGCGAGTAGGTAACTTCATCAAACTCAGCTTTACGGCGCAGATATTCATGCTCAACAGTTGTTGCATAGCGCTGCTCACACCACTTGCGCCAGCGCACAGGCAGCTGGGCCATGGCCTCAAGCTCCGCTCCGCTTAGGCCCCGCAATTGCAGCCAAGCCTGCAATTGCTGCTGATCTTGCACTTGGATCTGTTGGCAAAAAACCTGCAAAGCCTGTTGAGTTTCCTCAGCTGATGGTTTTTCTATTTGAAGCACCGCCTGTTCCATCAAGCGATGGCGCCAGGCAGGTTCAAGTAATCCGGCTCGGGCAAGGTCTTGATTACTGAAATCCATGGCCACAACGATGCAGGCACAACTTGCTCCCATTCATAGCTGGTTAATAGCGCTCAGGGTTTTGTAACTGCCAAGTTGATGCCACTCCTGCAGCTGCCAAGCGTTTGGCCTGTTCATATGCCGCATGGCGCGGCACCCGCCAAAGCTCATAAATGCCTTCAGCTGCAAGTTTTTGATGGGGTAATCGCTGCCAAAAATATTGCTTTGCAGTGGTGCGATCGATCACCAGTAAAAAATTGATTGCTAAATCTTGCTGCGAGGTGGGCCTAAGCCTTTCGCCAAGATTGCGCAAGCCTGAGGCGGGCCTACCTTCATAAACAACTACTTTTTTTGTGTAGTAGTGGAGTGATGGCTTATTGATACCTGCCATAGCAAGCGCCTCGCCGGGGCGTATGTGCTGAAGCACTAAAGCAGCCACATAACGCACAGGCCGTTGCCGTATTTGATCTATTAACTCCCCCGTTGGCACCAATCCCAGCAGCGGCCACACCACTAAGGGCAGCTGAAAAGCCAATAGCCAGGGAATCCTTTTTAGTTGCCAAATCTGGCTAATTACCCCAAACAGCGCGGCAGCAAGGAAACAAATTCCACTGCGCTGCACAGCGCCATTAAGCAAAAGTTGGGAGCTCAGCCCTGGCATTTCCGGATCATTGATCAATGGAAGCCAAATCGGAGCCATTAAAAAGCCAATCCCTAGCAGCGCAGCAAGCGCCACTGAAAACCAGCGGGCAACATTAAGAAGCTGCCTTGATCCGCAAGCCAAACCAATCAATAGGGCCATTGCTGGCAGGCCGGGCAAAATGTAGCTGGCAAGTTTTGTTGCTGAAAAACTGAACAACAACATCACCCCCAGTAACCAGCAAAAAGCAAAACGTCCCAAGCTGCCCTCTGTTGGGCGGGGCTGTTGAAAAGCGAGCAACTCTTGATGAATTCCCAGCAACAACAGCGGTGTGGCCGGCAAGCTTGCAATTAGCAATACCGCTAAAAAAAACCACCAAGGGCCCGAGTGATGATTCACCACCTGGCTAAAGCGTTGAAAATTGTGATAACCAAAAAAACTATCAAGAAAAGGTTTTCCCTCTCGCCACAATTCCAAGCTGTACCAAGGTGCTGCCACCGCCACACTCACAAGTAAGCCGCGGCCAGGGGCTAATAAACGGATTAAGCGGGCAAAATCGCGCTGCCACAGGCCAAATAAACCAAGGCAACTCGCAGCTATCAGCAATGCCACCGGACCTTTAGTGAGGATTGCAAGCCCCAGAAAAATCCAGCTGCCCCATGGCCGCAGCCGTGATCCGCTGGCGTAAGTGCGCCAAAATCCAAGCAAAGCAAAAGCAAGGCAGGCCGTAAGCAAGGGATCACTCACAGCAACGCGGCCCCAGAGCAACACCAATGGCGAAAGGGCAAAAGCCAGTGCAGCGCTGAGCGCCCTGCTGTAACTGGGCTGTGGCTCCAGCTTCAACATGGTTATCACTAACGCCAGCATCACTGCCAGCATTGCCAAGGCAGAAGGCAGATTTGCAGCCAAACTGCCAAGGGGATCCCAATGGCGAGGCAGCAGGCTTAAGCCACCGATCAACCAATAAATCAACACGGGTTTATCGAAACGGGGATGGCCATTCACCCTTGGGGTGAGCCAGTCGCCTGTATCGGCCATTGCCCGCCCTGCTGCTGCAAATAAGGCAGGCGTTTCATCTAGCTGCCCAACAGCCCCAAGCCGCCACAAAAAAATCAGCCCCCCAAGGAAGGTTGTTACCCCCAACAGCCAGGCGAGCCGGTGGGATTGCTTCACTGCTTGCTAACTAAAAATCTTTAGGCAGCTTATGCCTCGCAGGTAGTTGCATCAACCAATTCGCAATCAACTCCTAAACGCTTAAAGGCTTGCTCAAGCAAGCCTTGCCAAGCACGCCAAGGCCGCAATCAACGATGCCATCATGGGCTGTTAAAACAGGCTGAGAAGGCAGCATTACTACGTGGGTTGCATCAACCAATTTTCAAGCCTTGAAGCGAAGGCCTCCAGGCTGAAGCGCTCTTTTGCTTTTTCCCTGCAGCCATAGCGATCAATGCACAAAAGCTGAGGAAGTGCTGCCGCCATGGCTGCGATGTTGTCTGGATCCACTAGCACCCCACTAACGCCTGGATCAATCAATTCAGCTGGCCCGCCGCGGCGGTAGGCCAGCACCGGCACGCCGCAGGCCATAGCCTCCACCACAACATTGCCAAAGGCTTCATTCCACTTCGGTGTGTTGAGCAGAGCAGCACATTCACCTAATTCGGCCTGAAACTGATTTGTTGCTAGAAACCCACGCCACTGCAGGGTGCCTTTTGGCACGGTTGCTTCTACGGCAGCCGCATATTGAAGATCTTCTTTTAAACCCCAAACTGCTAGTGGCCAACCCCAGCGCAAAGCAACTTGGGCTGCATCCTCCAGACCTTTTTCAGGAGCGATCCTGCCTGCCCAACCCAAAAGCTGCTGGGGGTGCGCCCGATATTGGTATTGGTTGAAATCAAATCCATTAGCCAGCAGCAGCGGCGGATTTGGCAGTTGAAAATCTGCCGCTTGGGCCGCAGTGTGGAAAGCAACGCGCTGGGGATAAAGAGTTGCTGTTGCAGAAATCACTTGATCCATGGCCTCTCCAACACTGCCCATGCTGATGAGATGAAAGAGGGGTTTATGGAAATAAGGGGTGAGCCAAAGAGGCAACCAGTCGTAGCCGAGGTTGAGCAGCACATCAAAAGCTTCCTGTTCCCCCAGCGCCCGCTGCCAAAAGCGAGCAAGCAAAGAATCGGCTGGGATTTGCACAGGGGACTCTCGCTTTTGGTGTTGCCAACTGGCTTGAGGCACCCCAGGTTCAAGCCAAAGTTGATCTACTAAGCCGGCCTCGAATTCACTACCAACTGCGGCCACCAAAGCCAAATAATGACCTCGTGCCTTTAAGGCACTCAAAATTGCCATCAGAGTTAGTTCCACCCCTCCCCCTAAGCCCATACCCAATGGGCCCATGGGGGTACTAACCAGCAAAATTTTCATTGGGCGCGTTCCAATTCAGCCGCCCATAAAGTTCGGCGCTGATTGATCAGCAACACCGAAACTAAAGCGAGGGACACTCCAAACCATTGCAACAAACTTAATTTTTCATCGAGCCAAAACACACCGCTAGCAAGGGCGAATACAGGGGTTAAAAATGTTAATGAGGTAAACCCTGTTAAGTCGCCCTGGTTGGCAAACAAAAAAAACAAGCCGTAAGCCAAAGCGCTGCCAAACAAACTGGCATAAGCCATTAAGCCCCATTCAGATAGCTGCAGGTGGGGAATGCGCCGTAAAGGATCCGAAAGAGGCCCGATAAGGCTTAATCCCATTAGTGGCAATCCGCCAAGCAAGAGGTGCCAACCCGTTACCGCAAGGGGGTCGCTATTGCGACAGGCCCAGCGGCAAAGCAAAGTGCCCACCGCCATCGAAGCTGCTGCAAGCAGCATCAGCAGCTCACCCCGTTGAGCCAAGCCTGCACCAAGCACTGGAGGGCCCTCAAGCCACCAATGCTGGAGAACACCAGCTGGCACGCCAAGACAAGCAATACCGCCCAATCCCAACAGCAATCCCACCCAGCCCACTGGATTGATCAGTTCCCCAAGAGCAAAGCGAGCTAATAAAGCCACCATCAACGGTTGCGAATCGATCAGCACCGAACCGATACCAGCACCAACTTCTTGTAAACCCTCTGCTAAAAAACCTTGAAAAAGGGCAGCGTCTACCAGCACAAATAAAAAGAACCAGCCCCTATCCCTGCTATCAACCCCTAGCGGACGCTTGAGTAAAGCAGCAGCGCCAAGAATAATTAAGCCAGCGGGCATCAGCCGCAACCAGGCCAATTCAAGTGGGGCAAGGGGCACCAAGAGGGGCTTCATTGCCGCCATAGCCGTTCCCCAAAGGGCGAAGGGGAGCACCATGGCAAACCATCGCAACCAACGGGGCACTGCAACTAATTAGCAAGCTTGAGCCTAAAGACCCAGGGCTGCATAGGATCCGCCAATAATCTCAATGAGTGCGGCCCCATGCCTTGGCCCCTGCGTCGTTTTCGTCGCAAACGTATTGCTCGCATCTGCCTTGAGGGGCCGATTGCCGGCGCCGCCCGCAGCAGGGTTTTAAAAGCTTTGTTACAGGTGGAAGAACAAAAGTTTCCTGTACTGCTGCTGCGCATTGATAGCCCTGGAGGCACTGTTGGCGATAGCCAAGAGATTCACCAAGCCCTGATGCGCCTGCGGGAAAGTGGCTGCCAAGTGGTGGCTAGCTACGGCAATATTTCCGCCTCTGGCGGTGTTTATGTGGGTAGCGCCGCGAATCGGGTGGTGGCAAATGCAGGCACCATCACTGGATCCATCGGTGTAATTTTGCGTGGCAACAATCTTGAGAAACTGCTGAAACGTATCGGCGTGCGTTTTGAAACTGTGAAAAGCGGCGAATTTAAAGACATCCTTTCTCCCGATAAACCGCTTTCAGAAGCGGAGCGAGAAATCTTGCAAGCCCTGATAAACAGCAGCTACGGCCAATTTGTGCAAGCGGTGGCAACGGGCCGCGGCCTTAGTGAGGAAAGCGTCCGTGCTTTCGCTGATGGCCGTGTTTTTAGCGGCGCCCAGGCCCTGGAATTGGGCTTGGTGGATTTACTCGGCGACGAAGAAACAGCTCGCCTTGAGGCCGCTCGCCTAGCGGGGCTTGATCCCAAACACAGCCGGCCGGTTACTTTGGGGCGCCAAAAGCAGGGATTTTTTCAACGGCTGCGCCAACAATTTCAATTAGAGCTTGGCCTGGGGGGACAACCGCTCTGGCTCTACAGGCCATGAACAATTCAGGCATGAGATTGCGAGCTCTGCGGGGCGCCACCACCGCAACAGCTAACACTGCAGCTGCGATGGAAGAGGCCGTTGCTGAACTGATAGAAGTTTTGATGCACCGCAACAACCTCAAAGGGCCGGAGGTGTTTACAGCAATATTTTCAGTAACCAGTGATCTGAATGCCCTTTTCCCTGCCGCTATCGCAAGGCAAAGCGAGGGATGGGAAGGGGTGGCATTGCTTGATTGCCAGCAGATGGCTGTAGTTGGAGATTTACCTCGTTGCATCCGCGTAATGCTGCAGGCCTGGTTGCCGATGCAGCAAGAAGAGCAACACGTTTACCTGCGCGACAGCCAAAAGTTAAGGCCAGACAGATCTTGTAATCACTGACAGCTCAGGGGCCGGCCTAGGGGAGCCCTTAAGGAGATGCGCGATTATGAGAATAAATAGACATACGAAAAATCTATGGCTGCATCATCGCGTCGTTTGGGTTTTATTGCTGCTGCGGGCTTAATTGCAGCAGCTGGTTTTGGTTTGGCTGCCCATCAAACAGCAAAAGCTCAAGGTTCGGTTGGAACCCCATCAATTTTGGAATTTCGCTGGGATGGCAATAAAGACTTTAAGAAGCTCTATTATTATGTATCTAATACCGAACGCACTCAGTGGGGTGAATACTTTTTAGTTCTACGGGCAAAAGATCGTAAGGCTGCAATATTAAAATTATCAATTACAATACCTAGCTATTTCAATACAAACATTGATCCCAAGGAAGTTAAGCTGAAATATTGCAATGCTGGCGGCGGCTACGCCAAACGCACAAGATGCGAAGAAACTATCCCAGCTGATATTCAACTTACAGACAATGGCAAACGCATCGATATCTTTCCCACAACCCCTGTGCCACCAGACAAATCTATAGCGGTTGTGTTTAACGTTTCCAACCCTGTAAATGGGGGAATGTTTCAATTTAATGCCTTAGCTCAAGCCCCTGGAGATATTCCAATGGCGGGCTATTTGGGCAGCTGGGTTATCGAACTTACTAACTAAGCCAGCAGGCTGCTAAAATTGTACGTCGGCCCATAGCCCAGTTTAGTTTCATGACCAAGCGCACCCTTGAAGGAACCAGCCGCAAACGCAAACGCGTATCGGGGTTCCGAGTGCGCATGCGCACCCATACAGGCCGTCGCCTCATCCGCACTCGCCGCAAGCGGGGCCGCGCTCGTTTGTCGGTGTAATTCCCATTTGTAACCCTGGTGGTTCTTCCGCAAAGGCATCGCCTCAGGGGCAAAAAACTTTTTGATTATCTATATCAAAAAAGTAGGCTTTACCACGGCGGCTCTTTGTTAGTGCTGAGAGTTGCTACGGCAAACCCACTGCTTCTGCGCTCGAACGAAAAAGCAGCTGCAAGTGAATTTCGCCTTGCCGTTGTGATTAGCAGCAAGGTTAGTAAGCGAGCTGTGGTGCGTAATCGCCTTAGAAGGCAGTTTCATCAGGCTTTTGTTGATATGTGTAAGAACTGGGAAAACCCAGGCCACCCCTCCCTTCAGCCGCAAAGCTGGCTTCTTTTAAGCCTTAAACCGGAAGCCGGCAGCGCCAGTTGCATCGATCTACTGAGAGAATGGCAAGCAGTGTTACATCAGGCAGGTTTTTTGGATGACAACTGCACCTCCCATCACCCTGCAGGAAGAAGTCTTTTATGAGGGCGGCCCCGCCAAAGGTGATTTGATCATGAATTTGATTTTTGGTTTCACCTTGATCGGCCTCCCCTTCGCCGTTGGGGCAATAGTGAGGGCCCTATGGCTACGTTTTCGAATCACCAACCGGCGTGTATCTGTAACCGGTGGTTGGCTAGGTCGCGATCGCAGCCAGGTGGTTTACAACCAGATCAAAGAAGTTCGAGTTGTGCCAAGGGGCTTGGGAGCTTGGGGAGACATGTGCTTATTACTTAAAGATGGGGCACGGCTAGAAATGCGCGGGGTGCCTAGGTTTCGTGAGCTTGAAACCTTCATCAAAGAACGCATGGACACCCCAAGCCGTAGCAGTACTCCCCCCAATGGCTTTGCTGTCGCCAGTTAAAGCTGAGCTGCTCTTGAGGCACACTCACATCAAATACCTTCCCCCTGCACCTCCCTCCCTGTGATCGGCTACATCTCCGACAACCTGCTGCTACCAATCCTCGATTTCTTTTACGGACTGGTGCCCAGCTACGGCTTGGCGATCATTGCACTCACAGTTGTGATCCGGCTTGCCCTGTTTCCCCTTAGTGCTGGCTCAATTCGAAACGCCCGCCGCATGCGCATTGCCCAACCGGTAATGCAGAAACGTCAGGCCGATATCCGCTCCAAATTTGCCAATAATCCCCAGAAGCAACAGGAGGAATTGGGCAAAGTAATGAAGGAATTTGGCAGCCCCCTGGCGGGTTGCTTGCCGCTTGTTGTGCAGATGCCAATTCTATTTGCGCTGTTTGCCACCTTGAGGGGATCACCTTTTGCAGATGTTCCTTACACCTTCAACGTGAAGGTGGTGCCTGCTGATTTAGTGGCGGCGGTAGAAGCAAAACCATTTACAAGCGCAAGCCATTCAATATTTATCAACGAAACAAACCACATCCCTGTTGTAGCTGCATTACCAGGCGGAAATCGGCTTGGTGTGGGAGAGCAAGCCAAGGTACTACTGCAAACCAAAGATGGCAGCGAAAGCCTTGAGGCAGTTGAAGAGCGGCTCACCCCCACAATCGACATGAGCCCTCAGTGGAATATCACCAAGGGTGAAGGGGTGGTTTCTATTGCTTCAAACGGCACAGTTACAGCCCTAACTCCAGGAGATGCCACCGTTGAAGTGAAGATCCCAGGATTGGCTGCCCGCAGTGGTTTCCTATTTATTAAGGCATTGGGTCAGGTGGGAATTCGCACAGATGGCCAGGTGAATTGGGATATTGCAGGTTTAGTTGCAGGGTTTGGCATCAGCCTTTTTGTATCTCAAATTCTTTCTGGCTGGGGGATGCCGGCTAATCCGCAACAGGCAACCGCCAACAAGATCACTCCAGTGATGATCACGGGCATGTTTCTGTTTTTCCCTTTGCCAGCTGGAGTTTTGCTTTACATGGTGATAGCCAATATTTTCCAGGCCTTCCAAACATTTGTGCTCATACGTGAACCGCTGCCAGAAAACCTTCAGGCAATTCTTGATCAGCAGATGACGCAGCAAACGGTTACTGCCAGTGCAACCGCTATTTCTTCTGAACGAATGCCATTTGAACCAAAAGGCAAGCGCTGATGAAGCCGATCCCACTGCGGGAGCTGCGATTACTTGGCGAAGCGAAACGTTTTCAGATAAATCAGCCGCTAGCTCAACTTCCCAGCTTGGGGCCCGTAAAAGGTTGGCTTGAGCTGCATCACAGGGGCGTAGCACTTGAGGTAAACGGTGCCGCTTCAACCCAAGTGGAACTTTGCTGCGATCGCTGTTTGAACTCTTTTAGCTATCAGTTGAAAGCTCAAGCGAATGAACTTATCGCGATTACAGCTAGTGCCTCAGTTGCGCCTGAAACGGAATTAATCGGCAGCTTGGATACTGCGGTGGAAAGCCTCAACCCTGAAGCTGATTTTGATTGGGAGCATTGGTTATTTGAACAATTAAGCCTGCAATTACCCCTTAAACGTTTATGTGATGCCAACTGCATCGGCATCATGCCCACTGAAGTGATCCCTGAAGCAGCAACAGTGCTGCTTGATCCCCGCTGGGCGGCATTAGAGGCCTTAACAAAACAGCCATGAGCGCCTGGATTGCTCAGTTGGATCTGTTAATCCGCAGCCGCACCCCGATCCTTTGGATTCGTCAGCAGGAAGAGGAAAGGCTGCTGCGCTTAATGCAACAGGTGGCCCAAAACCTCGGGCAAAGACCACTACTGCGCTGGGATTTTGTTGCTGGATTGCAGGGATTAGCAAACCACCAAGGCGCCGCTGCGCGCCAACCACTAGCCGCTTTAGACAGCCTTGATCTATTGCCACCAGATAGTGCTGGTATTTTGCTTCTGCTGGATTTTCATCGTTTTGTAGACGACAGCGCCATCTGCCGGCGGCTGCGCAATCTTGCGGTGGAACTGTGTAAGCAACCTCGCACCCTGATCATTGCCGCCCCTGATCTACAACTGCCCAGGGAATTGGAATCAACCATAACGGTGCTGGAGCTGCCTTTACCTGATGCCAATGAAATCAATGCCCTATTGGGGGGGATTGGAATGGCAGCTGGCAGCCCCCTAGAACCTCAAGCCCTTGAACTCTTGGTGCGCAGCTGCCGCGGTTTACCCGAACAACGCATCCGCCAGCTAGCAGCTAGAGCGTTAGCTCGTCATGGCCGGTTAGATGCAGCCGATATAAGCGATGTATTGGAAGAAAAGCGCCTAGCCCTAGCCCGCAGCGATCTACTGGAATATTGCCCGGCTGATGCAGATCCAAGTGAAATCGGTGGTTTAGATCAACTCAAATTGTGGTTAGAGAGGCGCAGGCTTGCTTTTACGGCAGAAGCGCAAAGCTACGGGCTGCCAAACCCCAGAGGTGTGCTGCTAGTGGGGCCCCAAGGCACCGGTAAATCATTAACAGCAAAAGCAATTGCCCACAGCTGGGGGATGCCCTTGCTTCGCCTCGATCTCGGACGCCTATTTGCTGGCTTGGTGGGGGCTAGTGAAGCCCGCAGCCGCGACATGATCCGCACCGCTGAGGCGATGGCCCCTTGCATCCTGTGGATCGATGAAATCGATAAGGGTTTCAGCTTGGATGGCCGCAGCGATGGCGGCACCAGCCAAAGAGTATTGGCCACCTTGCTTACTTGGATGGCGGAAAAAAGCAGCCCTGTTTTTGTTGTGGCAACAGCCAATGCCATCGATAAGTTGCCGCCAGAGTTACTTCGTAAGGGTCGGTTTGATGAATTATTTGTATTGAGCTTGCCGGAACCGGAGGAAAGACGTCAAATCCTCAACCTGCACTTGCGCAGACGCAGGCCCCAACACTGCATCCCCCTAGACACCTTGGTTGATCGATGCGCTGGCTTTTCTGGCGCAGAACTGGAGCAGGTGGTGCTTGAGGCAATGCTCGTGGCCTTCAGCGAAGCTAGGGAATTTGGCGAAGCTGATCTAATCAGTGCCGCTGCCGATCTGGTGCCCCTCAGCCGCACCGCCCGAGAACCATTGGAAAGACTGCAGCAATGGGCTCGGGAGGGTCGAGCTAGGCCCGCTTGTTAAGAAAAAATAAATATCAATACGTTGCGTTGAGTGAAGAAGCAGCGCTTTTGTCAAGCCCACTTCGGCACTTCTGTCTACGGTTTAGCTATCGACCACACCAGCAGGCCAAGATGAAGTTGAACCTTCCCCCAAACCAAGCTGAACTCACCAATCAATTAGCGGTAGCTGCCCTTGGAGCGGCCGTTATCACCACTCTCGCGGTAGCCCAAGGTCAATCGCCACTTACAGCCCTAGGCATCACTGTTTTTTCCGCTGTTGCTGCAGTGGCTGTAGGTCAGGTGCTCTAAAGCCTTGAGCCTCAATTTGCGGCAGCAAATGCCTGCTCTTGCAGGTAAGCATTATTTCAATTACGGCGGCCAGGGTCCTCTCCCCAATACCTCCCTTGAGGCGATGGTGAGTTGCTGGCAAAAGCTGCAGCAGCTTGGTCCCTTCGGCCGTGATGTTTGGCCTTGGCTAAACCTTGAGCTTTCGGCCTTACGCAAGGCCCTTAGTTCGCTATGCGGGGTAGCGCCACATCGCTTAGCTCTCACCGAAAACGTTAGTAGCGGCTGTGTTTTGCCCCTTTGGGGGCTGCCATTTGAGACTGGTGATCGGCTTTTAATCAGCAGCGCTGAACATCCAGGCATAGTTGCCGCCTGCAAAGAACTGGCGCGGCGCCAAGGCTTGGTAATCGACTGCTTTGATGTGCAGAAAGTGCGTGACAACAGCCAGCTGCTTAAGGCGCTTGAAAACGGCTTACAAGAACGCACCCGCCTTGTGGTGCTTTCTCATTTGCTTTGGAATACAGGCATCACCATGCCGATTGCAGCAGTGGCTCAAGCACTGCAGCGGCATCAAAAAAAACCTTGGCTGTTAGTAGATGGCGCTCAATCAGTGGGCAGCCTTGATCTAGATGATGCAGCTAATCAGGCAGATATTTATGCATTCACTGGCCATAAATGGTGTTGCGGCCCTGAAGGATTAGGGGCGGTGGTGCTTTCAGAGCGAGTTCTTGCAGAAGCAAGCCCCACCCTGATCGGATGGCGCAGCCTTAGTAATGAAACTGAAGCCAGCAGCAATTGGCATAAAGATGCAAGGAAATTTGAAGTTGCCACCAGTTGCATTCCGCTGGGGGCAGGGCTACGCCAATCACTGCAACTGCTGCAGGATTGCGGCAATGCCAGCCAGCGCCAAGAGCGTATCTGCGAGCTCAGTAGTCGGTTATGGCATGGCCTGCAGCAAATCCCCGGCGTTGAGCCAATACTGCAGGAAGGGCCACCCTCGAGCGGCCTAATAAGTTTTCAAGTGGCTAATCAAGATCCAAATCAGTTGGTTGATTCCCTAGCGAACAGCGGAATTCAATTGCGGAGCCTGGATAATCCCGTTTGCCTGCGGGCTTGTACCCACATAACCAGCACAGAAGCCGAAATTGATCTGTTAATTGAGCACCTAGCAAACATTTGCAACGGCGGTTGAGGGGGTAAGGTTGCGCAACTTGGGGGAAATCCCATGCTGCACGAGGCAAAGGCCAGCTTTTTGCATCCACTCTCGGTGGTAGAGCCCAGTGATGATCCTGAAATACTTTTGTTTAATGCTTTTGCCCTAGCGGAAGAGACCGTAGTTGCAGCTCTAAATCCTGAGCGATTAGATGCAAATTTTCGGGTGGTGAGGATTTTGGTGGAAACAGGGCTACCCACCACCCACATTGAAGAGATGTTTATAGAAATTCGCAGTGGCAACAACCAAGCACTGCTTCGTTTAATCGAATATGTTGCTGATGCTTTAGTAGATGAAAACGATGCCGGAGAAATGGAATTAGCTTCTTAAATACCTTCTAAACAACGGCGAGCTTCTTCTTGATCACTAAAGTAAATTTTTTGGTTACCCAAAATCTGATAATCTTCATGCCCCTTACCAGCAATCAACACCAAATCACCGCTTGTTCCAAGCCCAATTGCTTGCGCAATTGCTAGATGGCGATCTGGCTCTAGATGTAAGTTACTACCGGCTGGAATACCTTGTAATACATCATTAAAAATTTGTTGGGGATCTTCTGTGCGGGGATTATCGGAAGTAAGCAGCACTTGATCTGCTAATCGCGCAGCAATTTCTCCCATCAAAGGTCTTTTACCACGATCGCGATCACCTCCGCAGCCAAACAAACAAATCAAGCGGCCTTGCACAAAAGGTCTGCAGGCAGTAAGTGCATTTTCCAAGCCGTCAGGAGTATGGGCATAGTCCACCAATACCGAGGGTTGGCCGGGTTTATTGGGCACCCGTTCCATGCGGCCAGGTACACCTTTAAAGCTTTGCAACCCCTGCAAAAGTTGCTCTAACTCAACACCTTGCTGCAACAGAAGCCCCAACGCCTGGAGCAGATTCATTAAATTAAAGCGGCCAACAAGTGGTGAATTAAATATTGCATTACCTTGCGGTGTATGCAGCATTCCTTCTACGCCGTTAGCACTAAAATGCAGCCCATCCATAAACATTTCGGCGCTTGAATCATCAAGAGAACTGCGCCAACAGCGGCTGGTTAAACGAGCGGCCAGGCGTCTACCGTAGGGGTCGTCGCTATTAATTACTGCAAGCCCTTTTAGATAGGCTGGTTCAAACAAACAAGCCTTAGCTTCAAAATAAGCTTCAAGGCTTGGGTGGTAATCGAGGTGATCCTGGCTGAGATTTGTAAAAATTGCTCCGCTAAATCTGCAACCCGCCACCCGATGTTGATGCAATGCATGGGAACTCACTTCCATGGCTGCCAACTTTGTTCCGGCTGTGAGCGCTGCCGCTAATTGCGCTTGCAGCTGATCAGCAAACGGTGTGGTGTGGGTTGCTTTGATGTTGCAACCAGGCCAGCGATTTGCAAGGGTGCCAAATAAGGCTGTAGTTAAACCGGCCTGGCTTGCTAAATGTTCAATCAGAAAACTGGTGGTGGTTTTACCGTTGGTGCCAGTTATGCCAATCAATGCCAGCTGGTTACTCGGCTCCCCCCAGGAAGCAGAAGCAATACGACCCGCCACCTGGGCCACAGGATCAGCCACCACCAAAACAGGTTCACCTGGCGACGGGGGATCCTGCTCCGCAGCGCCAGGGCCTATCACTGCTGCAGTGGCGCCTCCTTGCAGGGCAGCACGCCAAAAAGTGCCGCCATCCACCTTCTCACCCGGCAAACCAACAAATAAAGTTCCCGCTGCAACCCTCCTTGAATCACAGGTCACATCTGTAACTAAAGGATCCGGCAACCCGCTCGGAACACTGAGCCCGGCGTCACGTAATAGTTGATGCAACCGTCCCATTGGTACAGCCTCAGGGGTAGGGGCAGCCATGGAATTCGGCCTAATGGTTTGTATTACGTTAATTCTCAGCTGTTTTGCTGTTTTTGCAGCCACGCGGCTAAGCGCTCCCCCTGCAAGCGGGGTGGAACCCTAGGCAAGAGGCAACCATCTAGGTAAACGAGCGGCACTTCATAGCCGTATTTTGCTTGTAATTCGGGGCTGGAATCCACATCAAGCAGCTCCAGTTCAGGAGGATTTTGCAGCTGACGCAAACGTTCTTCCAAGCCACTGCATAGACAACAATTTTTGCGGGTAAGCAAGGTAAGTTTCATTCCGGCACAGGATCAAAACCGCCCTCAGAGAAGGGATGACAGCGCAATAAGCGTTTTAAACTGAGCCAACATCCACGCCAGGGGCCATGGCGTTCGATCGCTTCGCGGGCATAGCCGCTGCAACTGGGGATAAAGCGGCAACGGGGCGGGCCGAGCAGTGGAGAGATCAAGATCTGATAAAACCTGATTAATGCCAACAGCAACCAACTGATTGGAGCAAATCGAGGCAACCCGCTTGGGGTTAATGTGGGGGATTGAATTGTTGTTTCCTTACACACCGATGTGAGGCGATTACTTTTCAAACTCCATCCTGACGGTTTTTTCATTTATGTCTCGTTACCGCGGTGCTCGATTAAGGG
>NZ_CEXBMR010000016.1:0-33023 GCF_982614295.1 Synechococcus sp. | reverse complement strand
CAACCGATGGCTTTTGTGCAGGTTTAATTACTTGCTTAATCAGCGGTGTTGGCGGGAGTGGTGTTGGAGGACGCAGCAGCGAAGGCAGGGGTTGTTCAACTTTTAGGCAGCCCGTCCGATCCACGGTTCGAATTTCGGGCCGCGCTCCATCGCCTCTTAATAAGCGATCAACAGTGCCTGCAACATCTGTATGCACCAGCCAACGGCTGCGGCTGTGCATCTCCACAGCAATCGGGAAAGTAGGAGCGGCTGAACGCTCTAAAACCGCCTTACGGCTGCCGCGACGGCGGGCTTCATCGTCGCCGAGAGTAACCGCCTGCACTCCCCCCACCAGATCGGAAAGGGTGGGGTTTCGCAAAAGATTTTCTAATGCGTTGCCATGGGCTGTTGCAACAAGCTGCACCCCCCTTTCGGCAATGCTGCGGGCTGCAAGGGCCTCCTCCTCTGTGCCGATCTCGTCGATCACAATTACCTCGGGCATGTGGTTTTCCACTGCCTCGATCATTACCCGGTGTTGCCATTGAGGTTTTGCCACTTGCATGCGCCTGGCACGACCAATCGCGGGATGGGGCACATCACCATCACCCGCAATCTCATTACTTGTGTCTATTACCACCACTCTTTTACCAAAATCATCGGCCAGCACCCGGGCGATCTCTCTTAAGGCAGTGGTTTTGCCAACCCCAGGGGGCCCCAATAACAAAAGCGACTGAGCTGAATCAAGCAGATCACGCACCATCGCCACAGTTCCAAATACAGCCCTCCCAACCCGGCAAGTGAGGCCAATCACCAGCCCCGAACGGTTACGCAGGGCGCTAATTCGATGCAAAGTGCCTTCTATACCCGCTCGGTTGTCGCCTCCAAATGAGCCCAATTGATCGATTATTAGGCGCAGATCCTCGCCGGTTACAGGCTTAGATCCCAAATCCACGCAGCCATGGGGATAGCGGGCTTCCGGTTTTCGGCCAAGATCCAAAACCACCTCCAACAGGCCTTCCCGCTGGGCTGTAGTGGCCAAAGAAAGCTGCAACGGAGTGGGAAGCACCGAGAGCAGGCGATCGAGATCATCGGTAACGCGATGCTCCTTAACGGTTACCCCAGATAACAGTGAACCAACTTCTGCGCTCACCATCCCCGTTCCTGGCAGATGCGCACTGGTTTAGCAGGCCCAGAGTAATTCCAGAGAGTGTTGGGCCTTTGGCCACAAATCAGGGCAGTGAAGAAGCCGTTGGCCCCTTCGTTCGGCTTCGATCAAAAAAGGTTGCAGCAGCGCGCGAGCACTGCCCCCATAAGCGATTCCAGCAATACCGCCCGTGGCAGGCATGGGCGATATCTGAATTTTGAGAAGGCGGCGGCGGCTATCAGCGTTGGTGCCGCCGGCAAGCTGTATCAAGCCCGGGGGCAGGAATGGCCCGAGGCGTTCAAATAAAGCCACTGCGGCATGGGCAGTGCCCGCGCCAATGTCGCCACTCATCGGGCGACCATCCAGTTGCCAAAGCCAAGGCCAGCTTGATGCCGTTAAAAAACCATGAAGCTGCCATAAATAAGCCGCTAGAGCTAACTGGCCAGGCTCGCGCCCCTCGCCGCAACTCACCGCAAGCAAACTCAGTGATAAATCACTAGCGCTGATCGCAGCTAATAGCTGAGCAAAAGCCTGGCTGCGGCCTGGGCTTGTATGCACTTCTATGGCATCGGGTTGGGCCTGCTTAAGCAACTGCAAAAGCTGCTGCCCCTCCAGCTTCACCGCCTGCTCCTGAATCAAATTCAGGGGACAAATCTCCAAACAGCGACCACAGCCGTAACAACGATTTGCGATCACACCGATGCTGGGATCAATGGCCAAAGCCGGACATACCGGAACGCAGGGGCGCGGACAGCTGCTCGGGCACAACTGCTGATCAAAAACCGCTTTACGAAAATGGGGGTCTGCGCCATCGCTAAGGCTCAACATCAACCAAGGCCGGCGCGGCACCCCCTGCTCTAAAGCCCACGCAATGCCGCGTTTCACCGCTGATATCACCCCTAAATCTGCTGCTACATCGAGGCAATGGGCCCCCGCCAAAGTTGCCAAGGCGGCTTGATCTTCAAGGCCCTGCAGATCATGGTTACTTGCCCCGCCTATCCACTTAACCCAGCTGCCGTGGGCAAGGGCTGCTTCTGGAGCAAGCCAAGGCTTAACTCGCACCAAGAGCTAACTCAACTCAAGCTCTTGGAGGGGCTGCCAGCGCAAATTCCGGGAACCGCCCATTTCCAGCACTAAATGCAAACGCGATTCCCTTTGGCATAAAGCCTGCAAGCTATTGCGCTCTGCAGCTGATAAAACCTGACCCTCCAAAAGCCAAAGCAAAATGGGCTTGGGTCCAGACAAAGCCGGGCCCAGTTGAGGCATCACCATTTGGACATCCCCCACGGCAGCTTCCCTACCCACCCTTTGATGACCCAGATGGGGGGGGCGAATGCCGTGAAGCCCGAATAAGAAAACCTCCGGATCGCCTAAACCACGAACTGAATTGAGCTCGGTGTGGTAACCGCAAGCTCTCATTCGCCTTAACAACCTTGTTTCGGCGCCGCCTTCAAGGGGGGCATATAAAGCCAATGCCTTGGATCGCTCCAGATCTCTGCGGAAAGTGCGGCCGCTGAGCAGCAGGGGCATGGGGGCACCAGCAATTCAGATCATTCTGGCAGGGCCGAGAACTAACTCACAGATTTACCAATATTTGATTTCAACCTCAATGGTGTAAATTATTGAGCTACGCAATTGATGTTGTGCCCGAGCGCTAGCCGGGCCTCCAGCTGAAAATGCTAAGGGCTACCACAGTTGATAGCTCTTTCTGGCCAGTGCAAATTCTGAATTTTTCAGATTTTGCCGGGAAACTTACACCGGAAATTTCCTTTTAAAGGTGAATTCGCGGCGATCAGTCTCAGCCAATCCTGCCTTGATTTTTCAAGCAGATCCCCTAGCCAACTTCACCTGATTCCTTTATTGGATTCTTTTGAAGCCTGGTTACCACAGCTGGCGTGTTTCACCTCCCATGTCTATCGGCATTCTTGGGAAGAAATTGGGTATGTCCCAATTCTTCGACAACGAAGGCAAGTCCATCCCGGTCACTGTGATCGAGGCGGGGCCTTGCCGCATCACCCAAGTCAAAACTCCTTCCAACGACGGCTATAGCGCTGTCCAAGTTGGGTTTGGCGACATTCGCGAAAAGCTCGTTAACCGGCCAGCCCAGGGTCACCTGAGCAAGTCGGGAGATGAACCCTTGCGTCATCTCAAGGAATACCGCGTCGATTCGATCGATGGGGTTGAACTTGGTAGCAGCCTCACTGTTGAAGCTTTTAGTCCTGGACAAAAAGTTGATGTAAGCGGCGACACCATGGGCCGCGGTTTCTCAGGGCTTCAAAAGCGCCACGGCTTTAGCCGTGGTCCAATGACCCACGGTTCAAAAAACCACAGGGAACCGGGTTCAATTGGCGCCGGCACCACCCCAGGCCGGGTTTATCCAGGCAAACGGATGGCTGGCCGCTACGGCGGTACCAAAACCACCGTTAAAGGTTTGGTGGTGTTGAAAGTTGACGCTGAGCGCAATCTTTTAGTGGTAAAAGGCTCCGTGCCGGGCAAACCCGGTGCCTTGCTAAGTATTCAACCGGCTAAGCGGGTTGAGTACAAGGCTGGATCGTGAGAGAGGAAACCATGGTTAATTGTGTTATTCGCGACTGGCAAGGCAAAGAAGCTGGAAAAGCTTCCCTCGATTTAGCCGTTGCCAAGGAAACTACCGCTGCCAACCTTGTGCATCGCGCTGTAGTGAGGCAACTGGCAAATGCCCGCCAGGGCACTGCCAGCACCCTTACCAGAGCTGAAGTGCGTGGTGGTGGCCGCAAGCCCTACAAACAGAAAGGAACCGGACGAGCTCGCCAGGGTTCGATCCGCACTCCCCTGCGGCCCGGCGGTGGCGTGGTGTTTGGCCCCAAACCCCGCTCCTACGAGATATCCATGAATCGCAAGGAGCGTCGTTTAGCGCTCCGCACTGCCCTTATGAGCCGAGGCTCAGATTTGGTGGTGGTAAAAGCCTTCATCGACGAACTTGCCAAACCACGAACGAAAGACGTAGTGGCAGCTTTGGAGCGTTGGGGTGTGCCCAATGGCACCCGAGTGTTGCTTGTGGTGGCCGAGCTGGCCAGCAGCGTGAAGTTATCTGTGCGCAATCTGCCCACGGTGAAACTTATCGCCGCTGATCAACTCAACGTTTTTGATCTCCTCAATGCCCAAAAGCTTGTGGTTAGCGAAGACGCCCTTGTGAAGATCCAAGAGGTTTATGGCAATGGCTGAACGTTTTGCAGATCGCTTGGCGGATGTGATCCGCCGGCCACTGATCACAGAGAAGGCCACCCGCGCCCTTGAGTTGAATCAGTACACCTTTGAGGTTGATCCCCGGGCCGCCAAGCCCGATATCAAAGCCGCCGTAGAACATCTTTTCTCGGTAAAGGTGGTGGGAATTAGCACCATGAACCCACCTCGTCGCACGCGGCGGGTAGGCCGTTTCTCCGGTCGTCGCGCCCAGGTCAAAAAGGCCGTTGTGCGATTGGCCGAAGGCAACAGCATCCAGCTTTTCCCTGAATCGTAAGGAGCGTTAACCATGGGAATCCGTAGCTATCGCCCCTATACCCCCGGTACTCGCACCCGGGTGGTGAGCGATTTCAGTGAAGTAACGCGGCGCAAGCCGGAACGCAGCCTGGTGGTGGCAAAACACCGCCGCAAGGGTCGCAATAATCGCGGGGTAATCACCTGCCGTCACCGTGGTGGCGGCCATAAGCGCCTTTATCGCATTGTTGATTTTCGCCGGAACAAAATCGGTGTTGTGGGTCGGGTGGCTGCCATCCAATACGACCCCCATCGCAATGCGCGTCTTGCCCTCCTCTATTACACGGATGGCGAAAAGCGCTACATCCTCCATCCCGCTGGGGTGGTGGTAGGTCAGGAGGTTGTCTCCGGTCCTGAGTCTCCAATTGAAATTGGCAACGCACTGCCCCTATCAGCCATTCCACTTGGTTCGAGCGTTCACAACGTGGAGCTCTATGCCGGTAGAGGTGGCCAAATGGTTCGCACCGCTGGTGCCAGCGCCCAAGTGATGGCTAAAGAAGGCGACTACGTCGCTTTGAAACTGCCCTCTACTGAAGTGAGGCTCGTGCGCCGTGAGTGCTATGCCACCCTCGGTGAAGTAGGCAATGCTGAAATTCGTAATACCAGCCTTGGTAAAGCGGGTCGTAAGCGTTGGCTGGGTCGTCGCCCTGAGGTGCGTGGCAGTGTGATGAACCCCTGCGACCACCCTCACGGTGGTGGCGAGGGTCGTGCTCCCATCGGTCGCTCTGGCCCTGTTACGCCTTGGGGTAAACCAGCCCTTGGTTACAAAACCAGGAAGCGCAACAAGCCCAGTAACCAGTACGTCCTCCGGAAGCGTCGCCGCGTATCTAAACGCAGCCGTGGCGGACGGGATTCCTGATGACTTACTTCTGCCAGCTGATCGCTTAAACCTCTATGGGACGTTCACTAAAAAAAGGACCATTTGTTGCCGACAGTCTTCTCCGCAAAGTGGAGAAGAACAACATTGCCGGAGAAAAGCCTGTGATCAAAACCTGGTCCAGAGCTTCAACAATCCTGCCGATGATGATCGGTCACACCATTGCCGTTCACAACGGCAAAACCCACGTACCGGTCTATGTGACCGAACAAATGGTGGGTCACAAATTGGGGGAATTCGCCCCCACGCGCTCCTTCCGGGGCCACATCAAGGATAAGAAAGGAGCACGTTGAGATGGCAAAAAAAATCCTCACCCCCAATCAGGCCCTTGCCCACGCCCGCTACGTGCGGGGTTCCGTGTCCAAGGTTCGACGTGTTCTCGACCAAATCCGTGGTCGCAGCTATCGCGATGCACTGATCATGCTCGAGTTCATGCCTTATCGCTCCACCGGGCCCATAACCAAGGTGTTGCGGTCTGCTGTTGCTAATGCCGAACACAATCTCGGCATTGATCCAGGCAATCTGGTTATCTCCGTAGCCAGCGCCGACATGGGTCCGTGCATGAAGCGCTTCCGGCCCCGCGCCCAAGGGCGTGCTTTTGCGATCAAAAAACCCACCTGTCACATCTCCATTGGTGTGACTCCCCAAGACGCTTAAAGACCGATGGGACACAAAATCCACCCGACCGGCCTGCGCCTGGGGATCACCCAGGAACATCGCTCGCGCTGGTACGCACCCGCCCGCACCTACCCCGCCCTGCTTCAGGAAGATGAACAGATTCGTCTGTTTGTCAACAGGAAATATGCCTCTGCTGGCATCAGCAGCGTGCATATCGCCCGTAAAGCCGATCAACTGGAGGTGGAGCTCAAAACCGCCCGCCCTGGTGTGCTGGTAGGTAGGCAGGGCAGTGGCATCGAAGAGCTACGCGCTGGAATCCAAAAAACCATTGGTGATCTCACCCGCCAGGTGCGTATCAACGTGGTGGAAGTAGAGCGGGTAGATGCCGATTCCTTCCTTCTTGCTGAATACATTGCTCAGCAACTGGAAAAGCGGGTGGCGTTTCGTCGCGTAATCCGCATGGCCGTTCAAAGGGCCCAGCGGGCCGGCGTACTTGGCCTAAAAATCCAGGTAAGCGGCCGTCTAAACGGCGCTGAAATCGCCCGGACGGAATGGACCCGTGAGGGTCGTGTTCCCCTGCACACCCTGCGGGCTGACATTGATTACGCCACCAAGGTGGCCAGCACCACCTACGGGGTGTTGGGCATCAAGGTTTGGATTTTCAAAGGTGAAGTTCTGCCAGGACAAAAAGAGCAACCCCCTGTGGGTGCAGCTCCCCGTCGCCGCACAAGCAGGCGACCCCAAGATTTCGAGGACCGCTCTAATGAGGAGTGAGGGAGGCCTAAACCATGCTTAGTCCACGTCGCGTCAAATTCCGCAAACAACAGCGAGGTCGCATGCGCGGCGTTGCTACCCGAGGCAACACCATTGCCTTTGGTTCATTTGCCCTCCAAGCCCAGGAATGTGGCTGGGTTACGGCACGGCAGATCGAAGCCAGTCGCCGTGCCATGAGTCGCCTAACCAAACGGGGCGGACAAATCTGGATTCGGATCTTCCCAGATAAGCCAGTCACCATGAGGGCAGCCGAAACCCGTATGGGTTCTGGTAAAGGCAACCCAGAATTCTGGGTTGCCGTTGTGAAACCAGGCCGCATTCTCTTTGAGATGGGCGGACCTGAAATCACAGAGGCCCTCGCAAAACAAGCCATGCGTCTGGCTCAATACAAATTGCCGGTGAAAACAAAATTCATCGTCAAAGAAGAGGAGGAGGCCGCCGTTGAGGTCACCGCGCAACCCATCGCAGTGGAGTCTTAAACCATGGCACTTCCTGAAATCACCAGCCTGCGCAGTCTTAGCGACAGCGAAATCAGCGACCAGATCAGCGGTACCCGACGGGAACTGTTTGATCTGCGTTTCCAGCAGGCCACTAGCCGCCTGGAAAATCCCCACCGTTTCCGCCATGCCCGCCTCAAGCTGGCCCAGCTGCTAACGGTGCAAAAGGAGCGCTCCAGCTCCGTTGCCGCCCTCTGACCCCCCCTAAAACCATGGCATTAAAAGAAAGGGTCGGCACCGTCGTTAGCGACAAGATGGATAAAACGGTGGTGGTGGCGGTAGAAAACCGTTTTCCCCATCCCATCTACAAAAAGACGGTTAGCCGCACCACCAGATACAAAGTCCATGATGAGGAAAATCGTTGCCAAATCGGCGACAAAGTTCGCATCACCGAAACCCGTCCGCTAAGTCGTACCAAACGCTGGGCGGTGGCCGAAATTATGACAACACTCCTCGGGGCCCGCTGAGCTAAAACCCATGATTCAGCAAGAAAGCTACCTAAACGTTGCCGACAACAGCGGTGCCAAACGGATCCAATGCATTCGTGTATTGGGTACAAACCGTCGCTACGCCCACGTAGGTGATGTGATTGTTGCCGCCGTTAAAGATGCCATGCCCAACATGGGTGTCAAAAAATCAGACGTGGTGAGAGCCGTAGTTGTTCGCACTAGGCACACCCTGCGTCGCGACACCGGCAATTCGATTCGCTTCGACGACAACGCCGCTGTGATCATCAATGCCGACAACAACCCGAAGGGCACCCGTGTTTTTGGCCCAGTTGCCAGAGAACTTCGGGAACGCAATTTCACAAAGATTGTTTCGCTCGCTCCGGAGGTGATCTGACATGTCAGCTCCCACCCCCACCCGGATCAAGATGAAGATCCGAAAAGGCGACACCGTTCAGGTGATCACGGGCAAAGATAAGGGTAAAACCGGCGAAGTACTTCGCACTTTTCCCTGGGAAAACCGTGTGCTTGTTCAAGGCTTAAACCTGAGAACTAAGCATGTAAAACCCACCCAAGAAGGTGAAACAGGCCGAATCCTCACTGAAGAAACAGCAATTCATGCTTCCAATGTGATGGTTTATTCCACTTCTAAACAAGTGGCAAGCCGGGTTGAACTTGTTACCGACAAAGACGGCAACAAAAAACGCAGGCTCAAGAAAACTGGGGAACTTCTTGATTGAAGCCCCTTAGCTTCAGCCACTCCCTCTCTTTCAACACCTTTTTCTGGCTCTGACCCAGTCCAGAGTCGCCACTAAATCCCCCGCCATGTCCCTTAAAACTCGCTACCGGGAAGCGATCCAGCCAAAGCTGCTCAAGGATCTCAACTTTTCCAATATGCACCAGGTTCCAAAAGTGGTGAAAATCACTGTGAACCGTGGTCTTGGTGAAGCGGCTACAAATGCCAAAGCCCTTGAAGCATCTCTAACTGAAATCGCTACCATCACCGGCCAAAAGCCGATGGTTACCCGAGCTAAGAAAGCCATCGCCACATTCAAGATTCGTGCTGGCATGCCGATTGGTATCGCCGTTACCCTTCGGGGCGACAGGATGTATGCCTTTTTAGAACGCCTAATCAACTTGGCGTTGCCACGTATCAGGGATTTTCGCGGGGTAAGTGAAAAGAGTTTTGATGGACGGGGTAACTACACCCTTGGGGTTCGGGAACAGATCATCTTTCCTGAAATCTCCTTCGACAAGATCGACGCCATCCGGGGCATGGACATCACCATCGTGACCAGCGCCCGTAACGACGAAGAGGGCCGCGCCCTACTTCGCGAGATGGGGATGCCGTTCCGCAGCAACTGATTGCCCTCGTTCCGGAAACCGCTATGGCCAACCACGACCCAATTTCAGACATGCTCACTCGCATTCGTAATGCGTGTGAAAAACGTCACCCAACCACCCGCATTCCTTCCTCTCGGATGTGCCGCAGTATCGCAAAGGTGCTGCAGCAGGAGGGTTTCATCTCCGAAATCGCCGAGGAAGGCGAAGGGGTGAGCACTCAAATAGTGCTCTCCCTCAAATACAGCGGCAAGCAACGCCAGCCCTCAATTCGCTCAGTGCAGCGTGTGAGTAAGCCAGGTTTGCGCGTCTACAAAAACCGCCGCGAACTACCCAAAGTTTTGGGTGGCCTCGGCGTTGCAATCATCTCTACCTCGAAAGGGGTAATGAGCGACCGCACCGCCCGTAAAGAAGGCGTGGGCGGTGAAGTGCTCTGCTACGTGTACTGATCGGAGAACAAACCATGTCACGCATAGGCAAAAATCCGATCCCCCTCCCAGACAAAGTGTCTGTAGAGATCAATGGGCTTGCCGTAAAGGTGAAAGGCCCTAAAGGTGAACTCAGCCGCCTACTACCTGAAGGGGTAGTTATTACTCAAGCTGAAAACATTCTCACCGTGGCAGCCGTAGATGCCACCCGTCGTTCCAGGGAACGTCACGGTCTTTGCCGCACCCTGGTGGCAAACATGGTGGAAGGTGTTTCTAAGGGCTTTACCCGCAAACTCGAAATCATCGGTGTTGGTTATCGCGCCGCTGTTAAGGGCAAAACCCTTGTTGTGAACGCCGGCTACAGCCACCAAGTGGAAATTGAACCCCCTAGCGGCGTCACATTTGCAGTGGAAAACAACACTCAGGTGATGGTTTCCGGGGCGGACAAAGAGATTGTGGGCAATGAAGCCGCAAAAGTTCGTGCCATTCGGCCACCGGAGCCCTACAAAGGTAAAGGGATCAAATACGAGGGTGAACGCATCCTTCGCAAGGCCGGAAAGACCGGCAAGAAATAAGGCCGTTCCTCTCTTTTTTAAATTCCTGCCATGTCTCCCTCCTCTCGCAAACAACAAACCCAACGCCGTCATCGGCGTTTGCGTCGTCACCTTGAAGGCACGCCAGAGCGTCCACGGCTTGCCGTATATCGCTCTAACGAGCACATATATGCTCAAGTGATAGACGACGCCGCCCAGCACACCTTGGCGGCTGCCTCCAGCCTCGATAAGGATCTACGCACTGGTTTGAACAGTGGCTCCAACTGCGATGCTTCTATCGCTGTTGGTCAGCTGGTCGCCAAGCGTGCCCTTGCCAAAGGCATCAACCAGGTGGTCTTCGATCGCGGCGGCAACCTGTACCACGGTCGGGTTAAAGCCCTTGCCGAAGCTGCCCGGGAAGCGGGCCTTAAGTTCTGATCCTGCAAAACCATGACTGCATCCAACGACCAATTCCAAGCTCAAGACATTCCCGGCGCTGCTGATGTTCCCGCCGCTGCCGAAGGGCAGGGAGATCGCCGTGGCGGCCGCGGTGGCGGAGCTGGCGGTGGCGGTGGCGGTGGCGGTGGTGATCGTCGCGGCCGGGGCGAAAAACGCGGTAACCGTCGGGATCAAGAACGCGATTCCGAATGGCAAGAACGGGTTGTTCAAATACGCCGTGTTTCCAAAACAGTAAAAGGCGGTAAAAAAATGAGCTTCAGGGCCATCATCGTTGTAGGCAACGAGAAGGGTCAAGTTGGTGTTGGTGTTGGTAAAGCAGGAGATGTAATTGGCGCTGTTAAAAAAGGCGTGGCCGATGGCAAGAAAAATCTTGTAAAAGTACCCCTCACTCGTTTCAACTCCATTCCCACCATGGGTACAGGTTGCGATGGCGCTGCCAGTGTTTTGATTCGTCCTGCAGCTCCTGGTACCGGAGTTATCGCTGGGGGATCGATCCGCACTGTGCTCGAGTTGGCAGGCGTTAAAAACGTTCTGGCAAAACGCCTGGGCAGTAAAACTCCGCTCAACAATGCGCGGGCTGCCATGGTGGCCTTACGGGGGCTTCGCACCCACCAAGACACCGCCAAGGAACGCGGTATTCCTTTAGAGCAGATCTATTCCTGAGCCCATAACCATGTCACTAACACTTCAAACTCTCAAACCCCAGAAAGGTTCCCGTCGTCGCAAACTCCGCAAGGGTCGCGGTATTGCAGCTGGCCAGGGCGCCAGCTGTGGTTTTGGAATGCGCGGGCAAAAATCAAGATCCGGTCGCCCCACCAGGCCAGGTTTTGAAGGTGGCCAAATGCCCCTCTACCGTCGCGTACCAAAGCTCAAGCACTTCACATTGGTGAATCCCACCTACTACACCGTGCTCAATGTGGGCAAACTTGCCCAAATGAAGGCCGGTTCTGTTGTTACTTGTGAATCTTTAGAAGAAGCTGGAGTTATTACCAGCCCCAAACATCCTCTTAAAGTTCTCGGTAATGGAGATCTAACGGTGAAATTAACCGTACGCGCAGCAGCTTTCACCGCCTCAGCTCGGGAAAAAATTGAAGCTGCAGGGGGCAGCTGCGAGATAATCGATTAAAAATTTCATCTTTTTGAGCCCACCAATCCATGCTTCTTAGTAGGGGTCGCACCCCAAGCGCTGGCGAAGTTATTACTCAACTGGTCCAAGCCAAAGTTCTGAGAAATCGCGTTCTCACAACTCTTGGCCTTTTGGTATTGGTGAGGCTTGGCATTTATATCCCGATGCCAGGCATCGATCGGGTTGCATTTCAACAATTCATTCAGCAAGGCGGACAGCTGATTGGATTTTTAGACATCTTTACCGGTGGTGGTATTTCCTCCCTCGGCATTTTTGCTTTAGGCATTTTGCCTTTCATTAATGCTTCGATAATTCTGCAGTTGTTAACGGCATCTCTGCCAGCCCTTGAAGATCTCCAAAAGAATGAGGGGGAGGCTGGTAGACGCAAAATTGCCCAGATAACCCGTTATGTAGCTCTGGGTTGGGGAGTTTTGCAAAGTGTCGTTTTTGCTTTAATCCTGAGGCCCTATGCGGTGGATTCCGTTTCGAGCACAGTTTTTGTAGTGCAGACAGCCTTAGCACTTGTTACGGGTTCAATGGTGGTGATGTGGATATCGGAAGTAATCACCGAACGGGGTATCGGCCAAGGGGCTTCTCTAGTGATCTTCCTCAACATTGTTGCCACCTTGCCTAAGGCCCTTGGCTCCACCGTTGAGCTAGCCCAAAGTGGAGATCGAGGCACCATCGCGGGCATTCTCGTTTTGGTATTGGTTTTTTTGATCACCATCCTTGGCATCGTTTCTGTGCAAGAAGGCAGCAGACGAATTCCAATAGTTAGTGCAAAACGCCAAGTGGGTAATGGAGCGATGCTGTCGGAGCGCCAGAGCTATCTCCCCTTGAAGCTCAACGCAGGTGGAGTGATGCCAATCATTTTTGCTTCTGCCGTGATCTTTTTGCCTTTAACAGTGGCAAATCTCACTAAAAGTGAATTGCTGATAAAAATTGCCGGTTATTTAAATCCAAATAGCAGCACACCTTGGCTTTATGCCCTGGCATTTTTTAGTTTGATATGTGGCTTTTCTTTTTTCCTAGCCACCCTTTCAATTAATCCACAAGACATCGCCACAAATTTAAAAAAAGGAGGCGTTGCGATTCCAGGGGTAAGGCCTGGCTCTGCAACAGCCAAATATCTAGGGGGAGTTCAGAATCGCCTCACCCTGCTTGGGGGCCTATTCCTTGGGGCAGTTGCAATTATTCCTGCAGCAGTTGAAGGGGCCACAAACGTAAGAACCTTTCAAGGGCTGGGGGCAACCTCCCTATTAATCCTTGTTGGAGTTGCGATAGATACGGCAAAACAAGTGCAAACTTATGTGATTTCTGAGCGCTACGAAGGAATGGTGCGCCAATGACCCACCGCTTACTTTTTCTTGGCCCTCCAGGTGCTGGTAAAGGAACCCAAGCAGAACAACTTGCTTTAAGTCATCAGCTTTTACATTTATCAACCGGTGATCTACTTCGAGCCGAAGTAAAAGCCGGAAGCCAGTTGGGCCTTGAAGCCGAAGCGGTGATGAATCGCGGTGAACTGGTGAGCGATGCCCTTGTTTTAGCAATCGTGCGTAGCACGCTCAGTAAGCATCAAGGTGGTTGGCTGCTAGACGGATTTCCTAGAAATCTGCCCCAAGCGCAGGCATTAGATAAGTTGCTATTGGAGCTAAATCAACCTTTGCAAAAGGTTCTACTAATGGAATTAGGCGACGATGAACTCGTTCAGCGCCTACTGGCAAGGGGCCGCACAGACGACAACGAGACAGTGATCCGCCATCGTCTTCAGGTTTACCGCGACCAAACCAAACCCCTAATCGAGTACTACCAAAATCGAGGCCAATTGCAGGCAGTGCCCAGCACTGGAAGCGTTGAATCAGTAGCAACCGCCATAGCACTAGTACTTCAATAACACTTGTCTCAAGCGCTCCACATGGTAAAGTCTTGGTTTGTAAAAAGGAGAGCACACCAATGAAGGTGCGCGCCTCAGTGAAGCGCATGTGCGACAAATGCCGGGTGATTCGTCGCCACGGCAGGGTAATGGTGATCTGCACCAACCCAAAGCACAAGCAACGCCAGGGTTAATTCCCTCCCCCTTTGCCAACAGTTTTAGCAATTGGTTACGGCCAACGGCTTAAAGCAGCTAGCTAAGGGCCAGCATCAAATCCAACAACCCCTGCATCGGCAGTGGTTTCACTCTCTACGAATTTTCTTCAGTGGCTCGGATCATCGGCGTAGATATCCCCCGCGACAAGCGGGTGGAGATCTCCCTCACTTACATCTATGGCGTGGGCCTTACCAGGGCCCAAAAGATCCTGGCCTTAAGTGGCGTTAATCCGGATATCCGGGTTAAGGATTTGAGCGATAGCGATGTCCAGAAGCTGCGAGTGGCAGCTGAAACATTCACTCTTGAGGGCGATCTTCGCCGCCAAGAGGGCATGGCCATGAAGCGTTTGCAAGACATTGGTTGCTTGAGGGGCCGTCGTCATCGCATGGGCCTCCCAGTTCGCGGCCAACGCACCCGCACAAATGCGCGCACCCGCCGTGGTGCCCGTAAAACAGTGGCCGGTAAGAAGAAGTAATTTTTTTTGCTTGCGCTGTTTTAAAAAGTTCTGCCGCCTGGGGAAATTCCCTAAAGGCGTCACCAGGGCTTCTCCGTTCCTTGATCACCTTCCTGCCCCTGCAGGCCCTAACCAATGGCAAAACCAGCCAAAAAAACAGGCCCTAAAAAGGCCAAACGCAACGTTCCCAACGGTGTTGCTCACATTCAGAGCACTTTTAACAACACCATTGTGTCTATAACAGACACATCTGGTGAAGTTATCTCCTGGTCTTCCGCTGGAGCCAGTGGCTTCAAGGGAGCTCGCAAGGGAACACCATTTGCCGCCCAAACCGCTGCTGAAGCTGCGGGCCGTCGCGCCCTCGAGCAAGGCATGAGACAGATCGAAGTATTGGTGCGGGGTCCCGGATCAGGCCGTGAAACAGCTATTCGCGCCCTTCAAGTGGCGGGGCTGGAAATCACCCTGATCCGAGATGTAACACCCCTTCCTCACAACGGCTGTCGCCGTGCCAAACGCCGTCGCGTTTGATCGCATCCGCTTTCTTTAACCGCCCTCCGGGCTCCTTCGCTCTTTAGATCTTCCGGCCGTGTTGCAGTTCCAAATTGACCGTGTCGATTACCAGATCGGCGAAGACCGTTCCCAAACTGGTGTATTCGTGATCGGGCCCCTCGATCGCGGCCAGGCCACCACCCTCGGCAATTCCCTGCGCAGGGAATTAATGAGCGGATTGGAAGGCACTGCCGTCACTGCCGTGCGTATTAGTGGCGTAAACCACGAATACGCCACGGTGCCTGGTGTTCGCGAAGACGTGCTCGACATTCTGTTGAATTGCAAAGAGCTGATCCTCAACAGCCGCAGCCAAGACACAGAAATAGGCCGCTTAGTTATGAGTGGCCCAGCCCAAGTAACAGCCGCCGATTTGCAATTCTCCTCCCAGGTTTCTGTGGTGGACAACAAAAGGCCGATTGCCACCATCGCTGATGGCCATAGTCTTGAACTTGAACTCCATGTAGAACGTGGAGTGGGCTACCGCCCAGTAGAGCGTGGTTGTGAAGACACTGCCTCCATCGATTTGCTCCAGATCGATGCCGTATTTATGCCCGTGCGTCGGGTTAATTACACGGTGGATGAAACCGCTGTGGGGGAAGGGGGCTCTGCACGGGAGAGGCTGCGCCTTGAAATCCAAACCAATGGCTCGATCACTCCAGACGATGCCATGGCCCAAGCAGCCAATCAGTTAATAACTTTGTTTCAACCTCTAGCTACTCTTTCAATGGTGGAAGAGCAAAGTGTTGAACCTGAACCCACCGCCGAAAGTCAGATTCCATTAGAGGAGTTAAACCTTTCAGTGCGTGCTTACAACTGCCTTAAGCGCGCTCAGGTGAACTCAGTATCTGATTTGATGGGCTTTAGTTACGAAGATCTTTTAGAGATCAAAAACTTTGGTTCAAAATCAGCAGATGAGGTGATTGAAGCCTTGGAGCGCATCGGCATCTCCTTACCCCAAAGCCGCACCCCCGTCTGACGGCTAACCCCCTATAAACCCGTTTCATCATGCGCCACCAATGTCGCGTTCCCATGCTGGGACGCCCCGCCGACCAACGCAAAGCATTACTCCGTGGTCTCACCACCCAACTGATCAGAGAAGGTCGTGTTACTACAACTAAAGCGCGAGCAAAAGCCCTGCGGGATGAAGCTGAGCGCATGATCACCCTGGCAAAAGAGGGCAGCCTTGCTTCCCGCCGCCGCGCCATGGGATATATCTACGACAAACAATTAGTTCATGCTTTATTCGATAAAGCCCCAGATCGCTACGGCGACCGCAAAGGGGGTTACACCCGCATCATCCGCACGGTGCCTCGCCGTGGTGACAATGCAGTAATGGCAATTATCGAATTGGTTTGAGTGAACGGATTGCCCTCTGTCTGCAATACGACGGGGGGCCTTTTTGTGGCTGGCAGCGACAAGAAGGCCATCCAAGCGTTCAAGCAACTCTTGATAAAGCCATCGATGCCCTTGATCCACTGCCGAGCAGCAGCCAACGTTTAAGCCGTAGTTTTGCAGCTGGTCGCACCGACAGCGGTGTACATGCCGCTGGCCAAGTAGTTCATTTTGATTGTCACGGTTCTATCCCAGCCAGCCGTTGGGCCGCTGCTTTAAACGGACGCTTGCCAGCAACCATTCGTATCAGTGCGGCTGCCGCTGTTGCGAACAATTGGCATGCCTGTTTTTCCGCCAGCTACCGCCGCTATCGATACACCATCTTCAATAGCCGTGGCCCCAATCTTTTTTTGGCCCCTTTTAGTTGGCACCGCTATCAATGCCAATTGCAAGATGCCGCAATGGCCCGTGCTCTAAGCGAACTGGTGGGTACCCACGACTTTTCGGCATTTCAAAAAGCGGGCAGCAATCGCCGCCATGGTTGCACAACAGTGGAAGAAGTGGAATTAAGCCGGGAGGGTGATTTGTTAACCCTAGAAATTCAGGCCACCGGCTTTCTTTACGGCATGGTGAGATTATTACTCGGACAATTAGTAGCCATTGGTGAAGGTCGTCTGAGCGAGGCAAACTTCCGCAGCAGATGGCAGCGATGTCTGCGGGAAGAAGTGAAAGAAGCTGCTCCCCCGCAAGGGCTTTGCCTGCTCCGGGTGGGCTATCCCCAGCCAGTTTTTCCATTAGCTGCGTGGTACGATTGTCTACCGCGGCATCGGTTGGAAGTTTCCGATCCGCCTCCTGCTGTTGCAACATCAGGTTGATTTAAAGCTTCCTATCCTCCAGATCCTGCATTGCAGGGCTAACCCCGTGGTTCCGGCCCGCCGGCGCGATGAACAAAACAGTTGTCCCCTCCATTCAATCCCTCGAACGCCACTGGTATGTGGTGGACGCGGAAAATAAATGTCTTGGCCGCCTCGCAAGCGAGGTAGCCCAGGTGTTACGCGGCAAAAACAAGCCCACCTTCACGCCTCATTTGGATGCTGGAGATTTTGTGATTGTGATCAACGCCGAAAAGGTGCGGGTTACAGGAAATAAATCCAGCCAAAAAGTGTATCGCCGCCATTCCGGACGCCCTGGTGGCATGAAGGTGGAAACCTTCTCTGCGCTACAGGGCCGTATTCCTGAAAGGATTGTGGAAACCGCTATCAAAGGGATGTTGCCCCACAACGCTCTTGGCCGTCAGTTATTTCGCAAACTGAAGGTTTATAAGGGCACAGAGCATCCCCATGCTGCTCAGTTACCGCAAATCCTTGAGCTTAATCCTGCCGCCACCTTGAAATGAGCATCACTAATAAGCCTGTTGTTTACTGGGGTACCGGTCGTCGGAAAACCGCAGTTGCCCGTGTGCGCGTGGTGCCAGGTAGCGGCGTCATCACCATTAATGGGCGTCCGGGAGATAATTATCTCAACTACAACCCCACATACTTGAGTTCCGTTCGAGCTCCACTCGAAACCTTAGGTCTCGCCAAGGAATACGACATCTTGGTGAATGTGCGTGGTGGTGGTTTAACCGGCCAAGCTGACGCCATTAAGCAGGGTGCAGCTCGCGCCCTCTGCGATCTTTCACCAGACAACCGCAAACCACTTAAAAGCGAAGGTCATCTCAGCCGAGATCCAAGAGCTAAAGAACGTCGTAAATACGGCCTTAAGAAAGCTCGTAAAGCGCCTCAATTCTCCAAACGCTAATTTCAATCATGCCAAAAGCCAATATCCATCCCACTTGGTACCCAGATGCCAAGGTTATATGTAATGGGGAAGTGGTGATGACCATCGGTTCCACATCACCCGAGCTGAATGTAGATGTTTGGAGTGGTAATCACCCCTTCTACACTGGTACTCAGAAAATCCTTGATACTGAAGGTCGGGTTGATCGCTTTATGCGGAAATACGGCATGGGTAGCATCGAAGATGCTCAAAAAGATACCTAAACCAATACTGAGCATCACCAATTTTGGACAGTTCCTTCGTGACCGATCGGCTCGAAGCCACCTGTCGCACATTTGAAGCTTTAGAACGTCAACTGGCTGATCCCAGTGTGACGAATAATCCACAAGAACTGTTAAAGCTGGCACGGGAACGCTCCAGGCTTGAACCCTTGGTGCTGGATTATCAGGCGTTACAGGTCATTACCAAGCAAAACCTGCAAGCAAGAGAAATGCTGCGGGAATCGAGGGGTGATGCAGAGATGGAGCTATTAGCTCAAGAAGAAATTGAATCACTTGATAATGATCGGCAACGATTAGAAGAGAAATTACGTCTTGCTCTTTTACCTAGCGATCCCCGCGATGAACGCAGCGTAATGTTAGAAATTAGAGCTGGCGCTGGCGGAGATGAGGCGGCTATATGGGCTGGTGATTTAGCCCGAATGTATGAACGCTATGCGCAAACTGAAGGCTGGCAGGTGCAGCCTGTAAGCGCTTCAGATGCAGAACTTGGTGGATTCAAAGAACTGATTTTAGCGATTCGTGGTGATGCTGTATTTAGCCAATTAAAATATGAAGCTGGGGTTCATAGAGTGCAACGGGTGCCTGCAACTGAATCCCAAGGCCGGGTACACACATCAACAGCCACTGTTGCCGTAATGCCTGAGGCTGATCCAGTTGATGTGCAACTAGATCCAAAAGATCTTGAGATTAGTAGTGCCCGCTCCGGTGGTGCTGGTGGGCAAAACGTTAACAAAGTAGAAACAGCTATTGATCTTTTTCATAAACCAACAGGAATCAGAGTTTTTTGCACTCAGGAACGTTCACAAGCGCAAAATCGTGAGCGCGCTTTGGAAATTCTAAGAGCTAAATTGTTAGCACTTGAATTAGAAGCTGCTGCTAATGCTGAAAGTTCAGCGCGGCGGGCCCAAGTTGGAAGCGGTGATCGCAGTGAAAAAATTCGCACTTACAACTACAAAGATAATCGAATTACCGATCACCGTTTGGGTCGTAACTTTCCATTAGAAACTGTATTGCAAGGGCAATTAGATGAAATTATTGGTGCCTGTATCCATGCCGATCAACAAAAGCAATTAGAAGAGCTGGCCCACAATCAAAATTAATTAAGCTCCAATAACATATTTGCGCCATTCTTCTCTGCGGCCATTTCGTATCTGGCGTGTTGCTTCAAAATAAAGTGTACTTACAGGCCGGCGCGGCACCGAACTCATCGGCATATCAGCTTCTTTTGGTGTGCGGCTACCTTTACGCACATTGCAACGGATACAAGCTGTAATTACATTTTCCCAGGTATCTTGGCCGCCGCGACTGCGGGGAATTACATGGTCGATTGATAACTGCTCTCCTTTGTAAGCGCAGTACTGACAGGTGTGATGATCACGCTGAAAAACATTGCGGCGGGTGAGTGGTAATTCTTTAAATGGAATCCTTACAAATTGACGTAAACGAATAACTGTGGGCGCTAATAAATCAGGCCTCAGGGTGCGTTGCTCATGTTCCAAACCTTCTGCCTTACCTTTCAACACCATCACTACCGCACGGCGCCAGCTGGTGATATTGAGCGGCTCGTAGGACGCATTTAAAACAAGGACGTGTCCCACGCAAAGCGACCGGGGTTGCTTCATGCTAACGAAATAGTGCAGCCCATCAATGTCGCTTCTGATGCATGGGCCCCAGCAGCGGGCCTGGGTGGAGATCAACCGCGATGCAATCACCCATAACACCAGTTGCATCAAGGCTTCTTTAGCGGAGCATTGTGAATTGATGGCAGTGGTGAAAGCTGATGGCTATGGCCATGGGGCTGTAACGGTGGCAGAGGCCGCCATAAAAGGAGGCGCCAGCAGTTTTGGTGTTGCCACCCTTGCCGAAGCAATTGAATTACGCCAGGCCGGTATAAAGCAACCTGTTTTAGTGCTTGGCAACCTGCAGGCGCCAGAGGAATTTCGCTGCTGCCTGCATTGGCAATTAATGCCCACGATCAGCAGTTTGCGCCAGGCGCAGCTGGCAAATCAGGAGGCTGCAAATGCCGGCCAATCACTGGCGGTGCAACTAAAACTTGATACCGGCATGGCACGTCTTGGGGCGCCATGGGAGGAAGGGCCGCAATTATTGGCAGCAATAAACGCCATGGCAGATCTCCAACTACAAGGTTTGTATTCCCATCTTGCAGATGCAGATCAACTCGCTAGTAGCCATACCCGATTGCAGCAACAACGTTTTGAAGAAGTAATGCAACATCTAATTGGCATTAACCAACGGCCTGGTTTTTGTCATCTTGCAAATTCAGCAGCCACCTTGGGCAACCGCGAATTGCACTACAACCTTGTGCGGGTGGGTCTTGCTATCTACGGCCATGCACCAGCTACACACCTGAGCCAAAAAATAGCTCTAAAACCAGCAATGACTGTGCGCGCCCGGGTAACACTGCTGCGGGAGGTGCCCGCTGGCGTGGGGGTGAGCTATGGCCATCGCTTTATTACGCAAAGACCAAGCCGGCTAGCTGTATTAGGTATTGGCTATGCAGATGGTGTGGCCCGTTTGCTGTCGGGCCGCATGGAAGTGATGGCCCAAGGTGAGCGCTTGCCCCAGGTGGGTGCCATAACAATGGATCAACTGGTGGTGGATGCTACGGATTTACCGTCTTTAGAGGAAGGGCATGTGGTAACCCTGCTGGGCCAATCCGGAAATGATCAGATCGGCCCTGAGGTGTGGAGTGAAACCTGCGGCACAATCCCCTGGGAAATTCTTTGCAGTTTTAATCACCGCCTACCGCGGCTGCCGCCTTGCCAGGAGCACTGATAAACTTTCCAAACCACTGGAGAGGTGGCTGAGCGGTTGAAAGCGGCTCCCTGCTAAGGAGTTACAGGGGGCAACTCTTGTCGAGGGTTCGAATCCCTCCCTCTCCGTTTCAAAAGGGTTCAAGCGGTTTTGAGACCGCTTGAACCCTTTTGTTTTTGTAAATCACTTAGATTTGTTCTGTAGTACAGGTACTTATATGAATAATCCTCTCTGGATGCTGCTGCCCTGGGCGGTTTTCGCTTTTGCTGTTGGGATCAAATTTTGGCGTATTACCAGCTTGATTCGCCGCCACGTACTTGTTAAACCCCAAAGCGTTGAAGCTTTTAGAAAAACCCTCGAGCGCATCTGGGCAAAAGATCAACAGACTGCATAATTACAACCAAGTTAATTGTGTAAGATTGAAATTATGGCATCAAGATTAACTAGGGAATATGCGCCTTTAGAACCGAATGCAAATCACTCCATCGTTTGCATTGGAGGTTCTGGAGGTGATGAATTTTTTTATTGCAACGAACAGGGCGACGTGGCAACGTTGATTTCCAACTTTAAAGAAAAATATAAAAAAATCACTGGATTTGCCGCAGTCAAGGTGGCGGTTTACAATATAAACTCAATTACAACAAGCCATATTATTGGTATCAACCTGTAGAGATTTATAAATCCTATTTATTAATTGCTTTCCAAACCCACCAAGCAACAAGTCCCCCAAAGATCCAAGGCAAAAGCCCCCTAAAAATCAGCAATGCCAATACAACCACAACGGCAGAAATAGCGGTGCGTTTTGTGATTGCCTTTGCATCATCACTCATAAAACGCCAGCGGGGGATGATAGCCATCACATAACAATAATTAAGCCAACTATAACAAAAAATATCAGCGCAATACTTTCCAAAGCTTGGTTGCTAGATCAGGCAGGAATTTTTCATCGGCGGCCCATTGGTTGCCTTCACTAAAAACTATCAACATAAACGGCGGGCAATCCGGCACCTCGCAGTAGGCGGCATCATGGCGCGCTGTACTCATCCAGCCAGCTTTACTCCATAAACAACTTCCCTCTGGTAGCCCTGCCCCCAAAAAACCATCCACCTGATTTTCCAGATCAGCCTTGCGATCAGCAATATCCAAACTGCGAGCTATCGCGCCACGAAGCCGGGCCCCTGCCAGTGGTGATTGCCAGGCACCAGCAATCACGGCATGGAGCAATCGAGCAGTGATATCGGTATTCAAACGGTTGCGATTTTCTTTATTAGGGCCATAAAACTGCTGTTCGCGGCCATAGGGGCCATCAGTCCAAGTTTTTTGGCAGGCGTTACAACCCTCCCATTCCGTCCAGCCCAATTTCGCAAACCATTGATTAACCAACAGGCGTTGGCGCGCCCAACTATTAAGTGGATCCTCAGGCAACTCAGCTCCACTGCTTGTACCCGTTAATAAATCCACCACAAATGAAGTGGCATCGTTACTTGAATCTTGCAACATCGCCCTAAATGCGCGGCGCAACTCTGCCCCTTCAAGCAATAAATCACGGCCTAACCAGCTTTCAATCGCAGCGCCATAAAAAAGTTTCACCACACTGGCGGGATATCGCAACTGCTGCCCCTGATAACTCGCCCCTTTTATGGGTAATTGCCAAAAGTCTTCGTTATTCAGTGAAGAGGCAATATCAATTGGCGAGTTGTTGTAAACCACCCAGGTAGCACTGATGTTGCTTAATTCTTCCGGCGCCAGCTGCGTTATTTCAGCAAGCGCTGTGCTTAATTGCTCCTCCAGCTGTGGATCCTGGCTGTAGAACGCCATTGCAAAGGCACATTGCTATGGGAACCCTAGTCAGCCTGCCAAATCCAAGCCTGCAGCCCCTCAGCTGCTGGCAATTAACTAAACCACTTGATCTTTACAGCAATCCAAGGGGCATGGGCCTTGCTACGCAAGCCTGGCCTGGCCGCTGTTTGAAAATTTTGGCAACGCCAGTAGAGGGGCGGCGGCGCTTGGTGCAATTAAAAGAAGATGGCTACCGCGGCTGGATCGAACCGCAACAACTAGTTGGCGCTGAGGTGAGCTGTGCGGCGGGGCGTCCCCGGCAGCTCAACGCCCCTGCTATCGATGCCCTCCTACCAAAGTTGCTAACAAACGCAATTGCTGCCATGGCAATTCCGAATACATATCTCTGGGGAGGCAGCCTCGGCCCCAATTTTGATTGTTCGGGCTTAGTTCAACGCTTATTTGCCGATCTCGGTGTTTGGATTCCAAGGGACGCCTATCAACAGGAACGCTTCTGTAATGCCGTAGCTGTTAATTCCGGCTGCTTTAGTTTGCTGGCCCCTGGAGATCTGATCTTTTTTGGTAACCCCAAACGTTGCAGCCATGTGGGGCTACATCTTGGAAACGGCAGATATTTGCATAGCTCCGGGATAAGCCATGGCCGTAATGGCATCGGTATCGATGCGTTATGGCCTAGCGATAAGCACCCTGTTGCCAGCCATTACAGGGCAGAAATACGTGGTGCTGGCAGAGTGCAGCGCTGCCACGATGGCAGCTACCTTCCCTAACGCTTCTCCAGCCGTGACTATTTCCGTGGTGATACCTCTGTTTAACGAGGAGGAGAGCCTGCCACTGCTGGTGGCTCAAGTGCTCGGCACCATGCGGCATTTGGGCGAAATATTTGAACTTGTATTGGTAGACGACGGCTCCAGCGATGGAACGGCAAAAGTGCTTACCCGATTAAGCGAAACCACACCTGAATTAGTGGCTGTGTTGCTGCGGCGCAACTACGGCCAAACAGCTGCGATGGCCGCTGGATTTGATGCAAGCAAAGGGGATGAAATCGTTACTTTGGATGGTGATTTACAAAATGATCCAGCCGACATTCCCTTGATGTTGCACAAGTTGCGGGAAGGCTTTGATCTGGTGAGCGGCTGGCGTCATCAACGTCAAGATGCCGCCTTAAGCCGTTTACTTCCTTCAAAACTGGCCAACCGTTTAATCGCATCAGTTACTGATGTGCGGCTCCACGATTACGGCTGTTCCTTAAAGGCCTATCGCCGTGAGGTGCTTGCAGATATGAATCTCTACGGTGAATTGCATCGCTTCCTGCCGGCTTTGGCCTCAATTGAGGGGGCGCGAATCACAGAACTAAAAGTGAATCATCAACCTCGCCGCTACGGCAAAAGTAAATACGGCATCGATCGAACTTTTCGTGTGTTGATGGATTTACTCACGGTGTGGTTCATGAAACGTTTTCTCACCAGACCAATGCATGTATTTGGATTTTGGGGGCTGTTGGCAATCGTGGCGGGCAGCTTGATGGGTTTAGTGCTAATTGCCGAAAAATTACTGGGCAATAACATCGCAAACCGGCCTCTTCTCACCCTTTGCGTGTTGTTGCTTTTGGCGGGGGTACAGCTTTTTTGTTTTGGGCTCCTTGGAGAATTGATGATGCGCACATATCACGAAAGCCAAGGACGCCCTATTTACCGCGTCCGCGCCACCTTGAGGAGCAGTGCAGCTTGAATTTTTATGACGCCTAAGCCCTGCCAATGAACCTGGGCGATTGAGGTTCGTACAGTCCGTTAGCTAGAGCCTTGGCTCTTGATGTTCTCACAGGTGTTTTCAACCAATGACTGGAGAATTTGCCGCAGCCTGGTTGCCCTCGGTGTTCATACCACTGGTAGGAATCGGTTTGCCTGCAGTAGTTATGGCTTTGCTTTTTAATGTGATTGAGGCTCGCGACTGAGATGACTGTCACCCCTGTCGCCGACCCCTGCGTCGGCAATCTGGCCACGCCTGTTAACAGCAGCTGGTTCACGAAGGCTTTTCTGAACGCCTTACCCGCCTATCGCCCATCCCTTTCGCCTAACCGCAGGGGCTTGGAAGTTGGCATGGCCCATGGCTTCTTCCTCTACGGACCCTTCAGTGTTTGCGGTCCTCTGCGCAACACCGATTACGCCGCAACAGCTGGCTTACTAGCTGCCGTTGGCTTGGTTTCAATTCTCACGGTTTGCCTCTCCATCTACGGCACTGCCGGCAGGGGACCAAACGTGCAGCCCCCTGATGCCACCATCGACAATCCTCCAACCGACCTGTTTACAAAAGCTGGTTGGGCCGAATTTGCCAGTGGCTTTTGGTTAGGTGGTTGCGGTGGAGCTGCCTTTGCCTGGTTCCTTGCAGGCACTGCTTTGGTTTCACCATTAGTGAACATCGCAGGTGGTGTTTGGAGCGTGGGCTAAGCCACGGCCCCTCTTCCGCTGACAAGATCAGATAACTAGCGCAGGGATTCCTGCTGATGTCAGTTTCTGATCCGTTTTTGAAGCGGCCGCTGCTCACCCTGGTGCTCAGCGTTTTGATAGTTCTAGCCGGGGTGGTGAGCCTTTTTGGCATGCAGGTGGAAAACCTGCCACCGATTGCCCCAAGCAAGGTAACGGTGCGGGCCACCTACCCCGGAGCGGGGGCTGAAGTGGTGGAGCAAGGGGTTACCACCCTGCTGGAGCGACAACTCAATAGCCTTGAAAGACTTGATTCAATCCGTTCATCCAGCACCGCAAATGGTGCAAGTGTTCAACTAACTTTCAGTGACGCAATCGGTGAAGATCGCCGTAGCTCTGAATTAAATCAAATTAATGTGCAAAACGAGGCAAATCTCGTTACCCGTCAATTGCCACAATCGGTAATACGCCAAGGCCTACAAGTAAGAAGAACAAGCACTGATCTTTTGATGGTGCTGAGTTTCAGTGATAAAAGCAAACTTTATAGCCAACAATTTATCAGCAGCTGGGTTGATCGTTATCTTCGCGATCCATTGCTTCGATTACCAGGAATTGGTGATGTAAGCCTCACTGGAAGTGGGAATTTAGCCTATCGACTCTGGCTAAATCCAGATCAATTAAATCTCTTCCGGCTCACAATTAATGATGTGAGTGTTGCATTACAAAGAGAAAATGTACTTGCAGCACTTGGGCAGGTGGGCGATGCCCCAAGCCCTGCTGATCAGCAATACAACCTGCCTCTACGCATGGAGGGAAGGTTACGTAGCCAAGAAGAAATTGAAAACCTAATCATTGCGCCTTTGGGCGATGGCAACAGCGTGCGTTTAAAAGATCTAGGGAGAGTTAGCCTCGGCGATGAAAACTACAACAGCAGTGCTCGCAACCTTAGGGGCCAATCCACCGTAGCTTTGTCTATTTTTCAACGAGATGGCAGCAACGCCCTGGAGCTAAGTGATGCTGTGGAATTGCTATTAGAGCAGGTTACACCAGATCTACCGCCGGGGTTAGAGATTCAAACCATCGTTGATGTAGCAGATAATGTACGCGAAAATATCAACCACGCCGTTGATGCCCTAAGAGATGCGGTGATATTGGTATTTATTGTTTTGCTATTGGGGTTAGGAAATTGGCGCTTGGCTGTAATAACTGCTATTGCGGTGCCAGTGTCTTTACTTGGTAGCTTTATTCTACTGCGAACAATGGATGGCTCCATAAACACTCTTACCTTATTTGGCCTTGTGTTGGCATCAGGGGTGGTGGTAGATGATGCAATTGTTGTTAGCGAAGATATCGGGCGCCGCATTGAACTTGGCGAAACCCCACGCCAGGCAGCCGGCAATGCAATGCAGGAATTAAGCGGTGCTGTGATTGCCACTTCCTTAGTACTTGTTGTGGTATTTCTGCCTGTATTGTTAATGCCTGGATCAGTGGGTAAATTATATCAGCCGATCGCTGTTGTGATTGGCAGTTCAATTCTAATTTCAATGATTAATGCCCTTACCTTTACACCAGTAGCTTCAACCATACTTCTTTCTCAAAATTTTGGCAGTGCGCCTAAACCATTGGCAATTATCCATAAATTTCTTCAACGCAGTGATAACTGGCTGTTAGAACTACGAAATCCATATCAAAAAGCACTGGAATATACATTTAAAAAGAGACGCTTAGTAATTATCGGCTTATTAGCTGGCCTTCTTGCAACTGGCATTGGCATAAAAAGCCTACCCACCGGCTTTATACCCCAAGAAGATGATGGCCAAATTCGTGGGGTGCTGGTGTTACCTGAAGGTGCATCGCTCACGCGCACTGAAAAGGCGATGGAGCAAATCCGCAAAGTGGTAGAAAAAGAACCGCTGGTAAGGGTGGGTAATTTTTATGCCGGTAGGTCTTTTGGTGATAGTGCCGCAAATAAAGGTGTATTTTTCCTGCGACTACAACCCTTGGATAAAAGAGGTTATGGAAACGATAAAAGCACTGCTGCAGTAATAGAAAAATTAAACTTACCGCTGCGAAAAGCACTTAAAGGTGCTGGCAGGGTGAACTTAAGCCAACCGCCACCGGTGCGTGGATTTGGCTCAGAAGGGGGATTGGAATTGGAATTATTAGATGTAAGCGGCGGCGGCTTAAGCCTTGGTGCCTTCGGTGAAGAAGCACAAGATTTCATTCGTAGAGCGGAAGCCACAGGTAAGTTTGAGCGCGTTAGCACCCGTTTCAATCCAGATTCACCAGCGCTGCAGGTGGTGCCCGATCGGCAAAGAATGGCGGCTGTTGGCGTAAGCCTTCAAGAACTGGTGGGGGTGCTTGGCGAAAGCTTTGGTAGCAGCTATGTAAACGACACCTTTGAAGACGGCAGGGTGCGGCGCATCTTGATTCAATTAGATGGCAAAGATCGCAGTAAACCAGAAGATGTTTTGCGGTTATTGGTAAGAAATAGAAAAGGGGATCTAATCCCAATTTCAAGCCTGGTGCGGCTTGAGCAGGCCTACGGACCCACCAGCATCAATCGCAGCGAGCAAAGCCGTGCAATTTCAATCCAAGCATTACCAAAACCAGGTATCAGCAGCGGCCAAGCAATTGAACTGGTGCAACAGGTACAAATCCAACGTAATAGCCCAATCACCCAATTGAATTTCACAGGGCTCACCCGGGAAGAACAAAAGGCAAGCGGTAGCACCTGGGGTTTATTTGCTCTTGGTTTAGCAGTAGTTTATTTGTTATTAGCAGCGTTATATGAAAGTGCAATTGATCCTTTAGTGATCCTGATTACGGTGCCATTGGGCTTACTTGGTGTGGTGATAGGGCTAGCGGGAAGAGGACTATTTCTTGATGTTTACGGCCAGGTGGGAGTTTTGGTATTAATAAGCCTGGCTGCAAAAAATGGAATTTTGATTGTTGAATTTGCAAACCAACGCTTGCAGGAAGGTAAATCTGTAAGTGCAGCAATTCGAGAAGCTGCTGCATTAAGGCTGCGGCCAATACTTTTAACAGCAGTAGCTTCCCTGGCTGGATTCTTACCCCTTGTGGTGGCACGAGGGGCTGGAGCCGCCAGCAGGGTGAGCATTGGCACTGTGGTTTTTAGCGGCTTACTAGTTTCAACTGCATTGAGTTTATTTGTATTACCAGTGATCTACGAAATTGTAAAAGAATGGGAGCTAAGGGGCAAAACGTTAGCAGCTAAGGATAGGTAAAGAAGCTCCAAAATTTAGCAAGTAAAGCAGATCAGTTTCAATGGAATGTGTAAATATCTTAGATTAAATATATAAGAATCACAAAATATAAATACATATTAGTATTTAATCCCACAAAAAAACCTCCGCCGAAGCGGAGGTTTTTTAATGAAACGAAAAGCTAGCTAGCCAAATTTACTAGCTGTTGATGCGATCAAGAAGGCAGCGTAGGTAAGGATATAACCAATGGTGAAGTGGGCTAAACCAACTACACGAGCTTGAACGATTGATAGTGCAACAGGCTTATCGCGCCAGCCCACCAAGTTGGCGAGTGGTGTGCGTTGATGGGCCCAAACGATGGTTTCAATCAGCTCTTGCCAATAACCACGCCAGGAGATGAGGAACATAAATCCAGTAGCCCACACAAGGTGACCAAACAGGAACATCCATGCCCAAACAGCCAAGTTGTTGCTACCGGAAGGGTTGTAACCATTAATCAACTGTGAGCTATTAAGCCACAGATAATCGCGGAACCAGCCCATCAAATAGGTACTTGATTCATTGAACTGAGCCACATTGCCTTGCCAAATTGCAAGATGCTTCCAGTGCCAATAGAAAGTTACCCAGCCCACGGTATTCAAAGCCCAGAACACTGCTAAGTAGAAGGAATCCCAAGCAGAAATATCGCAGGTGCCACCACGGCCAGGGCCATCGCAAGGGAAGGAATAACCGAAGTCTTTTTTATCAGGCATCAGTTTGGAACCCCTGGCATCAAGGGCACCCTTCACAAGGATGAGGGTGGTGGTGTGCAGCCCAAGCGCGATGGCGTGATGCACTAAGAAATCACCAGGGCCGATCTGTAAGAACACATCGGTATTAGGTGAATTAATTGCATCCATCCAACCGCCCATATAGGCAGCATTGGCATGACTGGCGGCACTGCCTGCATTAGAGAGCAGCACATCCATTCCATACATCGCTTTACCTGAAGCGGCCTGCACGAATTGAGCAAACACTGGCTCCACCAAGATCTGCTTCTCAGGCGTACCGAAGGCAACTACTACGTCGTTGTGAACATAGAGACCAAGGGTATGAAAACCGAGGAAGAGAGATACCCAGCTGAGGTGGCTAATGATCGCCTCTTTGTGCTCCAACATCCGAGCCAGAACGTTGTTCTTATTGGCTTCGGGGTCGTAGTCACGAATGAAGAAGATCGCACCGTGGGCAAAGGCACCACACATCAAGAAGATGGCGATGTATTGGTGATGGGTATAAAGCGCTGCCTGGGTTGTGTAGTCCTTTGCGATGAAGGCATAGGAGGGCATCGCATACATATGCTGCGCCACAAGGCTGGTAGCAACACCTAGGGAGGCAAGAGCTAAACCAAGCTGGAAGTGCAGTGAATTATTGATGGTGTCGTAGAGCCCTTTATGGCCAGCGCCAAGGTCGCCAGGGGTTCCCTTAGGTGGATTATGAGCTTCAAGAATTTCGCGAATCGAGTGGCCGATACCGAAATTGGTGCGGTACATGTGGCCGGCGATTACAAAAATGCAACCGATGGCCAAGTGATGGTGCGCAATGTCTGTGAGCCAGAGAGCTTCACTTTGGGGATGAAAACCACCAAGGAAGGTGAGGATCGCTGTGCCAGCCCCTTCAGAAGTACCGAAGAGTTGGCCCATGCCATCGGGATTCTCGGCATAAACGCCCCAGTTTCCAGTGAAAAAGGGTGCAAGACCTGCGGGATGGGGAAGCGTGGTGAGGAAGTTGTCCCAACCAACGTGTTGCCCACGGGCTTCAGGGATCGCCACATGAACCAGGTGACCTGTCCAAGCGATAGAGCTGAAACCAAACAACACCGCTAGGTGATGGTTAAGCCGTGATTCAGCGTTTTTGAACCAAGCCAAAGAAGGGCGGAACTTGGGCTGGAGATGGAGCCAACCGGCAAATAAAGCCCAGGCAGACAGGATCATCATGAAGATGGAACCCTGATAAAGCTCGGCGTTAGTGCGCATGCCGATGGTGTACCACCAGTGGTACAAACCGGAATAAGCAATATTCACCGGAGAAGAAGCGCCCGCTTGGGTAAAGGCATCAATAGCGCCTTGGCCGAAGTGGGGATCCCAAATCGCGTGAGCGATAGGACGGATATGCAGAGGATCTGTAACCCACTGCTCAAAGTTGCCTTGCCAGGCGATATGGAACAGGTTCCCCGACACCCAGAGGCCAATGATGGCCAAATGTCCGAAATGGGTGGAGAAAAGCTTTTGGTAAAGCTTCTCCTCGGTCATGCCGTCGTGGCTCTCGAAATCGTGAGCCGTGGCAATGCCGTACCAAATGCGGCGGGTGGTGGGGTCCTGGGCCAGACCCTGGCTAAACGAAGGAAATTTCGTTGCCATTGGATGAGGTCAGAAGGGGGTAAGTCAGCCCACCGCGATGATGCGGGCCAAGAAGAAGGACCAAGTGGTAACGATGCCGCCTAACAAGTAGTGGGCAACGCCAACCGCACGGCCTTGAAGAATGCTCAGGGCACGGGGCTGGATAGCCGGAGCAACCTTGAGCTTGTTGTGAGCCCAAACGATGGACTCAATCAATTCCTGCCAGTAGCCGCGGCCACTGAACAAGAACATCAGGCTGAATGCCCAGATGAAGTGAGCACCAAGGAACAGCAAGCCATAGGCGCTATTGGAGGAGCCGTAGCTGTTGATCACCTGGGAAGCTTGCGCCCACAGGAAATCACGCAACCAACCATTGATGGTGATGGCACCCTCGGCAAAGTTGCCGTTGGTTATGTGCTGAACCGTGCCATTTGCATTAACAGTGCCCCACACATCGCTTTGCATCTTCCAGGAGAAGTGGAAGATCACGATCGATAGGGAGTTGTACATCCAGAACAGGCCGAGGAACACGTGGTCCCAACCGGAAACCTGACAAGTACCACCACGGCCAGGGCCATCACAAGGGAAGGCAAAACCAAGGCTTGCCTTATCTGGAATCAACCGTGAGCTACGGCTGTAAAGCACACCCTTGAGCAGGATCAACACCGTCACGTGAATCGTGAAGGCATGGATGTGGTGCACCATAAAGTCTGCTGTGCCAAGGGGTATGGGCCCCATAGCAACTTTGTTACCCACCGCCATCACAGTGCCGTTAAACACTTCGCTCACGCCAGCAAGGGCGTTAGGGGCTGTGGAACCTGCTGCTGCTGCATGCAAGCCTTGAATCCACTGGGCGAATACAGGACGCAGCTGAATCGCCGAATCACTGAACATGTCTTGGGGACGACCCAAGGCACTCATGGTGTCGTTGTGGATGTAGAGGCCGAAACTGTGGAAGCCCAACCAAATGCACACCCAATTGAGGTGACTGATCAGGGCGTCACGAGCTTTGAGCACGCGATCAAGCACGTTGTCTACATGCTTCGCCGGGTCGTAATCGCGCACCATGGCGATTGAAGCGTGGGCGCCAGCACCAACGATCAGAAAACCACCAATCCACATGTGGTGGGTAAATATCGACAGCTGCGTTGGGTAATCGATACCTATATATGGATAGGGAGGCATCGCATACATGTGCTGGGCAACGATGATGGTTAAAGAACCGAGCATTGCCAAGTTCACCGCCAGCTGGGCATGCCAGGAGGTGGTCATGAACTCAAACAAGCCATCGTGACCACGGGTGGCAGGAAACAAGAGGGGATCGCCTTTCTGGCCTTCAAGGATCTCCTTGATGCTGTGGCCAATGCCCCAGTTGGTTCTATACATGTGGCCAGCCACGATGAACAGAACCGCAATCGCCAAGTGGTGATGGGCGATGTCTGTCATCCAGAGGCTGCCGGTAACAGGATTCAAGCCACCTTTAAAGGTGAGGAAATCGCTGTAGGCAGCCCAGTTACCGGTGAAGAAGGCACCAATGCCTTCCTTAATACCGGGATACAACTGACCCAATAAATCCTGATTCAGGAAAGCGTGGGGCAGGGGGATATCAGCCACTGAGGCAATGGTTTTGCCATCAAGACTGAGGGGTTGTCCTGCATCGATGGCATCCATCAACAGGGTGGTGGGCAGGGACACGTGAATCAGGTGTCCTGTCCAGGAAAGTGACCCCAAACCAAGCAGACCAGCCAAGTGGTGGTTGAGCATCGACTCAACGTTTTGGAACCACTCAAGCTTTGGAGCTGCCTTGTGGTAATGGAAAACGCCTGCATTGAGCATCAGGCCAGCCATCACCAAAGCGCCGATAGCCGTTGCTAACAGCTGAGTTTCATTTGTGAAACCCCAGGCACGCCAAACATGGAAGAGACCGGAGGTCATCTGGATGCCGCGGAAGCCGCCACCCATGTCGCCATTCAGGATCTCTTGGCCAAAAATCGGCCAAACAACCTGGGCGCTTGGCTTTACATGCAGGGGATCAAGAAGCCAACCGGAGTAGTTGGAAAAACGTGCTCCGTGGAAGAAAGCGCCGCTCAACCAAATAAAAATCACGGCCAAATGGCCGAAGTGAGCGCTGAAAATCTTGCGGGAAACTTCTTCAAGATCACTGGTGTGACTGTCGAAGTCGTGAGCGCGAGAGTGGAGGTTCC
>NZ_CEXBMR010000015.1:0-34435 GCF_982614295.1 Synechococcus sp. | reverse complement strand
CAACTGAGTCGTCACCAGCTAATACGCAACTTGGATATTTCCAAGTTATTGCAGAACCTGTTTCCACTTGAGTCCAACTTATATGGCTTCGGGCACCTTCACAAATTCCGCGTTTGGTAACAAAGTTGTAGATGCCACCCTTACCGGTTTCATCGCCTGCATACCAATTCTGAACAGTTGAATATTTTATAGAAGCATCGGTTTTAGCAACTAATTCAACCACCGCAGCATGCAGTTGATTAGTATCAAACATTGGAGCTGTGCAACCCTCAAGATAACTGACAGAGGCGGCCTCTTCAGCAACAATTAAGGTGCGCTCAAACTGGCCTGTATCACCACTATTAATTCGAAAATAGGTGGAGAGATCCATAGGGCATGCAACCCCTTTTGGGATGTACACAAAAGAACCATCACTGAACACCGCAGAATTCAGAGCAGCAAAATAGTTATCACCGATTGGAACAACAGAACCGAGATAACGTTCAATAAGCTCTGGATTCTCTTCAACAGCCTCAGTAAACGAGCAAAAAATTACGCCGTCCTCAGCTAATTTTTTTTTGTAGGTTGTAGCAATCGAAACACTGTCAAATACCGCATCAACGGCTACATTGCTAAGACGCTTTTGTTCGCTTAAGGGGATACCAAGTTTCTCAAAGGTTTCTAATAATTTAGGATCTACTTCATCGAGGCTCGCCTTTTTTTGCTGCTGCTTTGGGGCGGCATAGTAAATAATATTTTGATAATCAATTTTAGGATATCCAATAGCTGCCCAATCAGGCTCTTTCATGCGTTGCCAAGTACGAAAAGCCTTTAAGCGAAAATTTAATAAAAATTCAGGTTCCTGTTTCTTTGCCGATATCAACCTCACCACATCTTCATCTAAACCTTTGGCGATTTTCTCAGTTTCGATATCTGTAACAAAACCATATCGATAAGGCTGAGAAACTAAAACACTAAGATCTGATCCCACCTGAGTTGGCGGAGTTGAAGTGGAGGAGGAAGGAGTCATCGAGAAACTATTTAACTATCGGTGTGGGCTTGAATTTCTTGGATTGTGATGGTTTGAGCTTCACCCCTAAATGGATTGTCTTCAGTGAGAAAAAGCATGCAGTGACATTCCTTGCGCTCGCGCATTGGCACGCAAGGGCAATTCCAGAAGGCCTGCTCCACTTCCGCCTGCTTGTCTTCGTAGTGACGGCAGGGACATAAAGCGCCACCCAAATCATCTTTATGGCGGGCCAACCCCTCAAGTACTACCGCAGTTACGCCAAGGTCGCTACAAAAATAAGTACCGGTGCGCTGAGCATAGGTTTCGGCAAAACGCCGGATCACCTCGAGACTCTCTGAAACAGCTGGAGTGTTGGTGTCGTGAGCCATGGAGCTACTGGTGGTGAATTTACGAAACACCCTGGTTTCCTAAAGCCAGAGTAAAGCAAGGGTATGACCTGCTGCGACCTTTTTCTTAACTAATTGCTGCCCTTGCCCCAAGCGAAGCAGAGCTGTTGCTCCTCAGCTTTGCTTGCTCCGATCGTTGATCTCAGGTATTGCAAAGAGCAGAAAGTGTTGATTTGATCCAAAGGGTGAAAGATGTTTATTTAGATTCCACAATTGCCGTGGCTTGATGGCAGGCTGGGGATTAATGACCGGTTGGAGAAATGATCGTTAGCTCTCCAGCTTCTACACACGAGGCAGCACTTACCTTGCTGTTACGCCAGGGGGAGTGCAGTGCTGCTGAATTGGCGGCGCAATTAGGGATATCAGTGCAAGTGATGCGTCGCCACCTACGCAGCCTCGAGGAAAAGGGTTTTGTGGAAGCAAGCCCCCAAACCCTTGGTAGGGGGCGGCCGCGTAATCGCTGGCGTTTAACTAGCGCAGGAAGGGGGCATTTCCCTGATGGCAGCGAGCATTTTGCCCTTGGCTTATTGCAATCGCTAAGCCAAAGCCTCAGTTCCAACGAGGTGCAAGCCCTGCTTTACAGCCAGGCAGAGCGGCAAGCCAATAGCTATCGCCTTTTGATCGGTTCTGGGGCCCTAGGGCACAGGCTTGAGAAGTTAGTGGAGCTAAGGCGCAAGGAGGGTTATGTGGCTGATTGCGAAGCTGAGCCCGGCGGCAGGAGTTGGATGTTGCAGGAATATCACTGTTCCGTTTTAAGAGTGGCTGAGGCTTTTCCGGTGATCTGCGACCAGGAATTGCAACTGATGCGCCACACTTTTCAAGATTGCGCCGTTGAAAGGGTGCACTGGAAGCTGGAGGGCGGCCATGCCTGTGGTTTTCGGCTTGAACCGCTTCGATAAATCAATTTTAAATCCAACTTTTTTATGGAACAAAACACCGCAACGATCAGCAATGCCCTTGGCTTTTTTCAATTAAGCGCGGGGAGTTGGCGCTCTCAACGCACCAGCCATCACCTGCTGCATCGCCGTGCGGAAGCTGGTGGCTCATTGATTGAGGTTTCGATGCTTGAGCTCGATGATTGCCGTTTGGCAGCGATGGCCACCCTGCACGGCCAAGAACCAAACCACGTGGTTGGCGGCTGCCATGTGCGCTGGGGTGGCTCGATGGCATGGGATAAACATGGCGAAGAACATGAAGGGGAGAGCATGTTTGCCTTAATCCCACAAGACCTGGAGGGCAAACAGGGCTTGCTGCTGAGGGATCGGGGTTATGCCGAAACAGCGCCGGTGGCTGGGCACTTCCGCTTGGATGAAAGCGGCAGCCTTTGGCTCACCACCAGTTACGAAACAATGAACAGCGTTGAAAGATTTTGGTTTGTAGGACCCAACATCCGCTTGCGCAGCAGCACTGTGGAGGGCTTATCGAATACAGCGTCTTTATGCATGGAAACCAGGCTTGACAGCGCTGCTGTAACTCCTAAATCCATAGCAAACATTGAGATGCCCACTTCGATTCTGGGTTGGTAGGGGAGCCAACAGCACAATTCCTAAAGTTACGGTCTGTGAGTGCAGGGCTGCACTAAAGCTTCTAAAGACTGGAGTACTTATACGATCTCTTTAATAGATGTTGATCACGCGTGGCCTTGCCCCTTCTGTCTTACGCGCCCACCACAAAAAATGCCCGAGTTGAGCCATTTCGGGTTGGATCAGATGAGGATCCCAAGGCCGTAGCCCTTGATAGAACCCTGGGCCTTCAGGAGCTGGGCTTCGTTATCGAAGCCGCCTATCGCCAAATCTTTTTTCATGCCTTCAAGGTGGATCGCGATCGTTTCCTTGAAAGCCAGCTGCGCAATGGCCAAATCACTGTTCGCGACTTTGTTCGCTCCCTTTGCCTTTCCGACACGTTTAACCGCAGCTTCTACAACCTGAATAGCAATTACAAAGTAGTTCGCCACCTTGTGGAAAAGTTGCTAGGCCGAACCACCCACGGTAAGAGCGAAGAAATCGCCTGGGCCGCAGTGATCATGACCCGAGGCGTAGTGGGCATGGTTGACGACCTCATCAACAGTGATGAATACCTGAATGCTTTTGGATTCGATACGGTGCCATATCAACGCAACCGCGTTGTGGGCTCCCGTGATCTGGGTGAGACTCCTTTCAACATCACAAGCCCGCGCTACGACGCTTACTACCGCAAGATCTTTGGCTTTCCTCAGGTCGTTTACACCGGCAAAGCCCGCGCTTTACCTGCCAGGGCGCGTCAAAAGCGCGGCGGTTACCCAGAGGACTACATGCCATGGGTACGCTCCTTGCCAGCTCTACGCACATCTGCTGCTGCTGGTGAGATCTCAGAGAACTTCCTGGCCAAAGTGCCCTACCGCAGCATCGGCCGCTAGTGAGGGCAAAGGTTAAGGGCCTTTATCCATAATTTAAGAATCAGCAATTGCTGACCCGGGCCCTCTATCCGGTTGTGGATTTCGGTAACTAAAGCCAAAGTGATCCCAAAGCAATCCTTTAAATCGTGGGAAACCAAACCTTTTCGTCATTGGCCCGTCTCACATTGCGCCAATTGAGAAGGGTTGCTGGTGATTTAGGTGTTGGTTTATACAGCCGTAAAACCAAGGAGGAGCTGCTCGATGCCATTAGCCAACAGCAGGAATTCAGCACTGGACGCACCCGCCTTGAAACAGCTATTTCATTGGCTGAGATGGAAACAAGCTTTGGCGATACTCCTCTACCACTAGCTGAAACAAGAGTGGTGTTTCTACCAAGAGATCCACAGTGGGCTTATGTGTTTTGGGATATCTCTGGCGAAAGCCGTAACGCCGCCACTGCCGCTGGGGCACGCCAACTATGTTTGCGAGTTTCAGACGTAACAGGCCTACAAACTGGTGCCAGCCACCCCCACACCCTTCAAGAGGTGGTTGTAGATAGCAACGCAACCGAGTGGTATCTACCTGTACCGCTCAGCGATCGCGATTACCGCGTTGAACTGGGATACCGCAAAACCGATGGAGGCTGGTTTTCATTAGCTTTTTCCGCTGTTGCCAGGGTGCCAGCCTTACATCCAAGCGAACAAATCCTTGATCAATTCGTACCCTTTTCCCTGGATGCTGCCCCAACAACCCTGCCTGCACCAGCGGAGTCTGGCGACAGCAGCCTGCACGAACGCCTGTACCAGAATGCAACCGTACGCTGGCGCCGCCTTGGCAGGGGCTCAGAAGGCTTCCATGAAATAGAAGGCGGCAACGCTTCAAACCATGGCTTGAACGATTCCGGCATTGGCCGCTGGGCCAGTGGCAGAAATGAAAGTGGCATTGGCGGAGTAGCACCAAGACAACGCTCTTTTTGGCTCGTAGCAGATGCTGAGTTGATTGTTTATGGAGCTACAGACCCAGCGGCCACACTTTCAATTGGTGATGAAATAGTGCCCTTATCTGCAGATGGCACCTTTAAAGTGCAAGTACCATTCCGCGATGGACAACAGTTTTATCCAATTAAAGCTGTAGCAGCAGATGGAGAGCAAACCCGCAACATCACCCTTGAATTTGAACGCAACACTCCTGAAGACAACAGCAATACCCCAGAACAAGCAAAGTCTGAGTGGTTTTAGTTAGTGGGCGCAAAACGCTTTCTAGTGTTGGTGGTGCCCGTAGCCGGTTCCCTCGGCCTGCCAATTGCCGTTGCATTGGTAATGAAACAAGCTGGCATTGGAGCAGGTGTGGGTTTAATTTTATTACTCATTTGCCTTTGGTTTGCTTTAATGCTGCGTTTTGCGCAGATGCCAGAGCACAGCTAACTCATAAAAATTCAGTAAAGCAACATTATTCGAAACCGTGGAACACTGTCCTTAGAGGCAATGTCTGCTTTGAGCATTATTCAGACAAGTAGCAAAAGAACCAGCAAAATAGTAAAGAGTATTTTTATTGGCTTAATGTGTACTGGCTGCAGTGCAACAGCAAGCTATCAGCCAAATCAAACTGAGCAAATAGCACTGCCTAAAGATATAGAACTTCGTTTTAATCAGCTAAGCACGAAGGATTATCGCAACCCTATCAATGGTAAACAACGCCCGGGAGAAAATCTTGAAGCCTTAATTATTGAAAGCATAAATGGAGCAGAGCACGAAATTCTATTAGCGGTGCAAGAATTATCCTTGCCTAGGGTGGCAGTTGCACTTGCTGCAAAACACAAAGCGGGGGTAAAGGTGAAGGTGGTGGTTGAAGATCAATACCGCAAAGCATGGAGCAAAATACATGCCGCCGGCCTGCCGCCCCATCAACAGCAAAGACTGCTGCAACTCGCTGCTCTAGCGGATTCAAACAATGACGGCCTGCTCACAGCATCCGAACGCTATAACGGCGATGCCATTGCACTACTAGAAACTGCAAGCGTGCCCATAAAAGACGACACCGCTGATGGCAGCAAAGGAAGTGGGCTTATGCATCATAAATTCATAGTGATTGATCAAAAGCAGGTGATTTTTGGATCTTCAAATTTTAGTAATTCAGATATCCATGGAGATGCAGGAGCACCAAAAACAAGGGGCAATGCAAACCATCTGATACGCATAAATAATCCAACAATTGCCCAAATATTTAAAAAAGAATTTGAACAGTTATGGAGCGATAAATTTGGCCGAAGCAAGAAGGCCGCAACACTTCAGGAAGCAATGGTTGGAAATACAAGGGTGCAGGTATTATTTGCACCGCACAAACGCAATAGCCCAGAGAATGGAATAAATCTAATCCGGGAAACACTTGGAAGCGCAAAACAAAAGATTGATCTTGCACTATTTGTATTTTCAGCACAAGAACTAACCGAGATTTTAGAGGAGCGAGTGAAAGCTGGAGTTAAATTGCGCGCATTGGTGGATCCCGGTTTTGCCAGCCGTAGCTATTCAGAATTACTAGATATTATGGGTATAAGTTTAGCAGGAAAAAACTGCAAAACTGAGCTAAACAATAAACCCTGGCTGAAGCCAACTAATGCTGTTGGTATCCCTAAGCTTGCCACTGGAGATAAACTTCATCATAAAGTAGCAATTATTGATGAAAAAACAGTAATTAGCGGCTCCTTCAATTGGAGTCCCAGCGCGGCTTACAGCAACGATGAAACATTGGTGATTCTGCACTCAGCTCAATTAGCAAGACATTTCACTCGCGAAATGGAGCGGCTCTGGGGGGGAGCAATTCTTGGAGTTTCGCCAAAACTAGAGAGAAAAATAGAAAATTCCATCCGCTTCTGTGGCAAAGTTAGTTCAATTACAAACTCCAAACCAACGAAATGAGATCGCTCCTGCTAATTGGATTAGCCCTGGTTGGATTAAGCGCAACTCCTTCAACAGCTCAACAGCGTCAAACATCAAAACAAGTAGAGGAGGAGCGGGCACCCCTCAGCAAAACAGATCTAAAACCAACCTTCGACGCAGTTGTGGAATGCGCCCAACGCAACCAAGAAGCTGGTTGCCTAGCGGCAAGAATATTGGCAGATAAATTATTGGATCGTCCGTTTGCAACGGCAATTTGCAAAGATACTGCTTTCGCAATAACGTCAAAAGCAAAAGTGACCGCCACGAATGATTTTGATCGGAAAGAATTCCTAATAAACAAAGCAACGGATTTATTAGCTCTTTGCATTAAAAGAGAATCAAATAAAACCGAATCCCCAAGCGAATTACCCCCAGGGGTTAAAAAGCGCTGAGTTTAAGGAACTGCTGAGATACATCATCTATCTGAGCTAAAGGAGGCACACCAGCCATAATAAAATTGTCTGCAAAATTACAAACATTATTTCTCTTACCTGCCGCATCGCAACTATAAGAAAGTGCAACCATCGCATTCATTAATTTGTCTTGCAAACAGCCTTCAGTACCAGTGCGACCCAGTACAGCATCTGCTGCCTCTTTAGCTTTCAGGATCGCCTGCGGATAAGCCAACTCGGCATCTGCATGCAAAGGAACCAACAAGGTCGATAAAGCCTGTAACGAGAACACAACAAATGCAGCTTTAAGCTATAACTTTCTTTTATGAAGCATTTTGAAACCGCAACTATTTCCTACACAATAGCCAAGCCTTAAAGCACCTAGCTCTAGGTTGTAATGAGCTGATGAGCCACGGTGACCACATCCTCCAATCCCGCAATTCAAAGGATCCAGCTCACCCAGCCATTTCAAGATCAAAAACCGGGCACCTCAGGCCTTCGTAAAAGCACAAAACATTTCAGCCAAACCCACTACCTCGAAAGCTTTATTGAAGCGATTCTGCAGGTGCTGCCGGGGGTTCAAGGGGGCACCCTCGTGGTGGGGGGCGATGGACGTTATGGCAACAGGCAAGCAATACAGGTGATCGCTGGAATAGCAGCCAGCCATGGCCTTGCCAAATTAATACTCACAACAGACGGAATTCTCAGCACACCAGCAGCTTCGCATTTAATAAGAGAAAAAAAAGCAATAGGCGGCATTATCCTGAGTGCTAGCCACAATCCCGGCGGACCTGATGGGGATTTTGGGGTAAAGCTAAATGGGGCCAATGGGGGGCCAGCGCCTGAATCGCTAACCAACGAAATTTTCGAATGCAGCAAAACCTTAAACAGCTACAGCTTTAAAAGATTGCCAGAGATCACACTAGATAAAATTGGGGTATACAAATTCGAAAAACTTGATATTGAAGTTATAGACGGAGTTACAGACTACCTTAAATTAATGGAGAATTTATTTGATTTTGATTTACTAGGAGATCTACTTAAATCAGATTGGCCGCTTGCATTTGATGCAATGCATGCAGTTACAGGCCCCTATGCGGTGCAATTACTTGAACAGCGCCTGGGTGCCCCCGCTGGATCTGTGCGTAATGGCATTCCACTTGAAGATTTTGGCGGCGGACATCCAGATCCAAATCTCACCTACGCTAATAAACTGGCCAGCTTGCTTTTAGAGGGAGATAACTATCGATTTGGTGCAGCTTGCGATGGTGATGGAGATCGCAACATGATCCTCGGGCAGCGTTGTTTTGTTAATCCAAGTGATAGTTTGGCAGTAATAACTGCCAATGCATCTTTAGCAAAAGGGTATACAAATGGATTAGCGGGAGTCGCCCGCTCCATGCCAACCAGTGCAGCAGTTGATCTGGTGGCAAAACAACTAGGGATTAAATGCTTTGAAACCCCAACAGGTTGGAAATTCTTTGGGAATTTACTTGATTCAGCTGAAATAACAATATGCGGAGAAGAAAGCTTTGGCACTGGAAGTAATCACATCCGCGAAAAAGATGGGCTGTGGGCGGTATTATTCTGGTTAACAATATTAGCAAAGCGCAAGTGCACAGTAAAAGAAATAATGAATGAGCATTGGAATCATTATGGCCGTCACTACTATTCGCGCCACGATTATGAGGGCGTGGATAGCGATCGCGCCCACAGCCTATACAACAACCTAAAAAGCCGCCTAACCAATCTTAAAGGCGAGCAATTTGCTAATAGCAAAATTGCCTTAGCCGACGATTTTAGTTACACAGATCCTGTTGATGGATCACTCACTGAACAGCAGGGATTGAGGTTGTTAATAGAAGATGGAAGCAGAGTGATCTTGCGGCTTTCAGGCACTGGCACCCAGGGCGCAACATTGCGACTCTATGTAGAGCGCTATGTTTCCCAGGCTGGGAATTTACAAGAAGATCCTCAAGTTGCCCTCGGAGCAATGATTAATGCAGCCGATAGCCTGGCTGGAATACGCCTTGGCACCGGAATGGATAAACCAACAGTAATTACATAACTGATCTTAAATTGTTCATGAAACAAAATAAGTTATTTGATGGAATCCTTTGATCTTGCGATTAATGAGAGCTGGCGCATAGATTCACCCCAAAAGCCGCAAGCTCCAGCACCTAAAACTACAAGCAGAAAAGAATGAATTGCTATCGGTTTTTCTAATGAACCAGGCACACGGTTTGCTCGTTGAAACAAAATAAAAAGAACTGCCGCTAAAAAAGTAAATATCAAACAAGACAACAAAACACGGCGTTTGTCAATCTCTGATTGCTGCGGAAACTTGTAGCCAGGCGGAAGAGGTAGAGGCATTATGTTGCAGCAGAAAACCAACGGGATTCAAGATTTTTAATAAATACATAAAAAGCAGGCACGACAAATAAACTCATCAAGGTTGCAACCAATAAGCCCCCAAAGATCACAGAACCAACGGAACGCTGGCTCAAGGCGCCGGCACCAGAAGCAACTACCAAGGGGAAGAAACCTGAAAGAGCTGCGGAAGCTGTCATTAAAATTGGTCTTAGTCTTGATTCAGCAGCCCCTTGAACAGCCTCGATGGCATCCAAACCAGATTGCATCCGTTGGTTAGCAAGATCAACAATTAAGATGCCATTCTTTGCAGCTAAACCGATCAAGGTAACCAAACCAACCTGCGCGTACACGTTATTTACTTGTCCCATCATTACAAGAAATATTAATGCTCCCAACATAGCCAAAGGTACGGTTATTAAAATTACAAGTGGGTCTAGATAACTTCCATATTGAGCAGATAAAACAAGAAATACAACAACAATGCCAAGGGCAAAGACAAGAGCTGCAAGTGAACCTGCCGCAATCTCTGATCTACTTAAGGAAGACCAAGCAGAACCAATATTACTAAAGTTAAGTTGCCTAAAATTGTTGGATAATGTATCTATAGCTTGGCCACTACTCTTGCCGATTGCCTCAACTCCTTGAATAAGAACAGAACGATATAGATTGTAATGGCTTATTATTGGTGGAGAGCTATCGAGCTTAATCTTAAATAAGTTACTAAGCGGCACCTGTGCGCCAGCTGAATTGGGAACATAAAGATTATTTAGATCCTGAACAACTGCACGTTTACTTCCTTCCGCCTGCACGTAAACCTGTCGATATTGACCATCTTCATAGGTTTGATTAACAAACACACCACCATTAAGAGCACCCAAAACCTGCATGGCAGAGCCGAAATCCACGTTCATTGAAGCCATACGATCTCGATCGGGCTCCAACCTCCAAGCCGGAGCATTACTGATAAATTGGGTATAAAGATTAAAATAATTGCCTGTTGCTAAAGAACGACGAATAAGTTGCCCAGATAATTTACTAAGATCGGTAAAAGAGTAACCACCATTACTTAAGTCGTTAAATTGAAAAGAAACACCACCTTGAGCGCCAAATCCTGGAACAGCCGCGGGGGGTTGGGCTAAAACAAGTGCTCCAGGAATTTCACGGAATTTCTTATTCATACGGCGGATGATCGCCCCTGCTGATTGATCAGCACTAGTGCGCTCTTCGATTGGCTTCAAACCAAAGAAGAACAAGCCTTGGTTAAAAGAACCACCATTAAAACCAGCACCACCCACAACTAAACCACTGATAACATCAGGTTCACTCGAAACAACTTTTCTTACGCTAGCTGCTATTTCCATCGTGGCCTCAATAGATGCCTGAGGCGGCAACTGAATAATACCTAAGCCATAACCTTGATCCTCAGTGGGGACAAATCCTGTGGGAATAGCAACAAAAGCAAACCCAGTTAAGACAATTCCGCTGAGCAAAAATGCAATTAATACTTTACGCAGACGAATCGCCTTACTGAGAAGTGAGCTATACCCCCTTTGTAAACCCTCAAAGAAGCGATTAAATGTTTTGAAAATAGGTTGGAGAAACCCACCAACAACTGCCCCAAAAGAACCAAATCCGAAACTCCAAATCCAACCTCCAAATAGATAGCCATAACCAGCCCCAAACAAACCTGCAATTACAATCCAATGCCATCCGCTTGGATTCGTTTTACCACCACCCAATAAAAGTGCCGATTGCAACGGTTTTCCTGTTATTGCGTTAAAGGTACTAACAATAATTGCGAACACAATTGTGAGGGCAAATTGGCGGTAGATAACACCGGTTGCGCCTGGGAAAAAGGTAACTGGAACGAATACAGCCATTAATACTAAAGCTGTGGCCATAATAGCTCCAGTCAATTCCTTCATTGCATTAGAAGCTGCAGCAAAAGGCTTATCTCCAGCTTCTATTTTAGCTGAAACCGCCTCTACAACAACAATTGCATCATCAACTACCAAACCTGTGGCAAGAATAATGCCTAAAAGAGTAAGTTCATTAATTGAGAAACCAAACGCTTTTACAAAAACCAAAGCACCTAAAAGTGCAATTGGCAATGCCAACGCTGGCACCAGCGTTGCTTTCCAGTCTTGCAGGAAAAGAAAGATAATCAAAAGAACTAATACAATTGCATCACGAAGAGCATCTAGTGCGCCATATATAGATGCATTAATAAAATCGGTTTGATCAAATACCTTCTCCAATACAACACCAGGAGGTAAAGTTGAACTGAACTCAGCTAGCACTTGGTTAACAGCCTTAGCCGTTGCTATTGCGTTGGTGCCCGGCAACTGAATAACACCAAATCCAATGCAAGGATTACCTGATAAAATATTTTCGGCAGACTGAAAGAAATTTTGGAATGCGTATTCAGCTCTACCAACATCACGAAGCCTTATCAAGCTGCCATCTGGCCCCTTAGCTGTATCCGAACCGCTCGGACCAGTACTCAGAATCAAATTTTCAAAATCTTCAACGGTTTTTAAATTGCCTTCAACCAGGATAGGAAATGTGGATCGGTTGGAATCCGTTGAAGGAGGTCCACCAATAAAACCACCAATAACGATTTGATTTTGAGATTCTAATGCATTAGTAACATCTAAAACCGTGAGATTAAAGCGAGCTAGTTTTAGTGGATCAACCCACAGCCTGTAAGCTGGATTACTACTTCCGAAAACATTAACCTGTCCAACTCCCTCTGCTCTAGCAAGGGGATAAGCCAGGTTTAATTGATAGAGACCATTTAAATAATTACGATCAAATTGGCCCTCAGTTGAAGTTAGATTATAAGTCATTAAATAACTACTTGCAGTTTGTTGAACCGTAATGCCTTGGGCATTTACCTGCTCGGGCAACTGAGCGCTAGCAGTTTGAACACGGTTCAATACGTTAACTTGATCGATATCAGGATTTGTTTCGGGCTTGAAATAAATATTTATCTGACTAACACCTTCACCTGTGCTATTTGAAGTAATATAGTCCATACCAGGAGCGCCATTAATCTGCTCCTCCAAGGGACCAGTAACAGAACTTTCAACAGTAGTTGCATCGGCGCCGGGAAGATTAGCAGTAACTTGAATAGTAGGCGGTGCAATATTAGGTAGATTTTCAATTGGCAACAACGGCAAGCAAATAAGGCCAGCTATCAAAATTAATATGCTGCAAACTGTGCTGAGAACCGGGCGGCGAATAAAGGTATCAGATAGGCTCATTTTGATGCCACCACATTGCCACTAGTTATTTGAGCGAGATTACCTAATACCAAGCGATCAGATTTAGTTAGCCCTTTTTTTACTGGAAAGACACCATTTTCTAGAGTGCCAAGTTCAACTGGAACTTGCAAAGCCACCAAGGATCCAGCTACCGCCTCCTTGCTTAACGGCCGGCCTAGCATTCGCTTAGCTTGCTCAGGCGAAACAGCTATAAACACAAATGTTTGACCTGCTTGAAGAAATACGGAAGCTTCAGGAATAGATAGGCTTTCAACAGAACTAAATAACAACCTTGCGCTAACTCTTTGATTATTTCGAAGCTGGCCACTGGGGTTATCAAATGTAGCTTTTACTAAAAGAGTTTGGGTCTGCTTATCCAATGCAGGTGCGATAAAGGTTAAAGCTCCATTAACTTTTAAATTGGAATTATTTGGAATCTGCAGTTGAACAGGCATGCCTAGCTTCAATCGATAGGTAAGCTCACCTGGAATATCAAGCCTCAACCATAGGCGGCTATTATCAACAATATTTACTATTGACTCGCCAGCATTCACAACTGAACCAAGCTTGTGATTGATATTACCAACCATTCCAGCAATGGGAGAAACAACATTCTTATAGCCAAGAGTGGCTTTCTCAGATCTTGCTTGATCGGCACTTTGAATAGCGGCGGTTACATAGTAATCGCGATCTTTAGTAGATACTGCTCCCTGGTTATTTAAAAAGATATAACGCTCTGCATTAACCAAATCCTTTCTAGCTTCGGCCAGAGAAGAATCAACTGCAGCCCTTTGCTGAATTTGATCAAGGGTAAAAAGTGGGGTTCCCTTTTGAACTCTTTGACCTTCTAGCATTGGCATCGCAACAATTCTGCCGCTTATCTCTGCAGCAAGAGGAACATTGCTAATAGATTCCAATGTGCTTTGGTAGGTTGCTTGATCATTAAAGATACTGATAGCTGGAAATAGAAATTTAAATTTTGGCGCCGACTGCGCAACGGGTTTTGGCACTCCGCAGCCAACCATTCCGATCAAAAGAGCTAGGCCCAAATAACTATTTACAAGTCTCATGCAATGAATAGCGAAGTGGATACATCAGATTTCATTATCATAACTGAGTGCTGATTTAATGTCAACGGGCGGATGTACACAATGCTATTCCTTGGCGACTCGGGCGCGCTTTTACTGCAGTGCCATTACGCAAATTCAGAATATTGCTTGCAATCAATCTATCGCCAGGCTTTATTCCTGCCAACACTGGATAACAATTATTTTGCAAAGCTCCCAAGCGCACCGGCAACTTTATCGCAACCGCTGCTTCTGCTGGGATTTCAAATTTATTCCTAAGATTAATCGGCAATTGCTTTGCGCTGCCCAGCACATAAACAAAACTTTGACCCGCTGTTTGTATAACAGCTGAAAAAGGTACCGCTAATTGTTGTTGTGAGCCGAATTCAACCTGGGTACGCACCCGCTCTCCACTGCGCAATCTCCCTTGAGGATTTATAAATTCAGCTTTTGCAAGCAATCCCTGACTAACAGTATTCACAACTGGGCTTACGAAACTAATCCGGCCCTTGGCTAAAACTTTTGTTCCGCTGGTATCCCTCAACCACACAGGCAGGCCAATCTTCGTGCGGGAGCTTAAATTAGATGGAATCTCAATACGGGTTAGTAAGCGGTCGTTGCGAATAATGCTTGTGAATGGATCACCCTCTTTAACAACATCACCAACCTTCACCAGGATGTCGCCAACTTGGCCTGCGATAGGGGCTGTTACGAGTTTGTCTGATAAGCGCGATCGCGCCACCTCTAATTCCGCATTAGCTGCAGCCACTCCATCTATTGATGCCTTGAGGCTGGCCTGCTGGGCAAGGTATTGAGATCGGTAACCATCTAGCTCCTGAGCACTACTTGCCCCTTGGCCTTTCAAATAGTTGTAGCGCTGAAAATTTGATTTGTCTTTTTCAAGCTTTGCCCTCACTTCTGCCACACCAGCCTTACTACGGGCTACAGCAGCTTGGGCTTGTTGCACATCTGCTGAACGCTCCCTAACTCGCAAACGCAATAACTCTTGGCCTGCATTCACTTGATCGCCAGCCCGAACTAAACGCGCCTGCACTCTTCCACTGCTAACCGCCGCCATCTTCACCTCATCTACAGCTTCAAGGGTGCTGGTGTAATCACCAAGGTCTTGAAAAGTGGCTGGTTGAACCTGCAAAGTGGATACTGGTAAAGGCTTTTTGCGGGGCTCCTTGGGGCTGCATCCAGTGAGGGGCAACCCCAACAGCAACAGCGCCGCAAGCAAAAAACGCACAAAACTAAATCAGATGGTCTAAGCCTGCCATCTCTTCACTAAGAACGGCAAAGTATTTGCATGGATTTGTTCAGCCACCAGCGGGAACAGCTTCTGCAAAGGCAAGCCCCATTAGCTGAGCGGATGCGGCCGCTTTGCTTAAAAGACTTCATCGGTCAAGACGAAATCCTTGGTGCAGGCCGATTATTGCGGCGAGCGATCGAGGCAGACTGCCTAGGGAGCATCATTTTTCATGGCCCCCCAGGTACAGGTAAAACAAGCCTTGCACGGATAATTGCAAACAGTACCCGTTCCTACTTCTGCAGCCTCAATGCAGTATTAGCTGGAATTCGTGAACTTAAGGATGCGATTGAACAAGCGCAAGAAAAATTAGGCCGCCACGGTTTACGAACCTTGCTGTTTATTGATGAAGTGCATAGATTTAATAAATCCCAACAGGATGCCCTGCTGCCCTGGGTGGAGAATGGCACCGTAACACTTATTGGTGCCACCACTGAAAATCCTTTCTTTGAAGTAAATAAAGCCTTAGTAAGTAGATCGAGATTATTTCGATTACAACCTTTAACTAGTAAACATTTAGATCAGGTAATCTGCCGCGCTCTTAGCGATCAAGAAATGGGATTTGGCAATCGCAATATATTAATAAGTATAGAAGCTCGCAGCCATCTGATAGCTGTGGCGGGGGGCGATGCCCGAACTTTGCTAAATGCATTGGAGTTGGCAGTAGAAAGCAGCCAGCCAGATAACCAAGGCTTAATTGAAATTAATTTAGAGGTGGCAGAGCAATCAATTCAGCAACAGGCGGTTCTATATGACAAACAAGGAGATGCCCATTTTGATACTATCAGCGCCTTTATTAAATCCATACGCGGAAGTGATCCTGATGCTGCTTTATTTTGGCTGGCAAGAATGATAGAAGCTGGAGAAGATCCGCGTTTTATATTTCGCCGCTTATTGATTGCTGCAGGTGAAGATATTGGCCTTGCCGATCCCCAGGGAATAGTTGTTGTGGAAGCATGCGCAGCAGCATTTGATCGGATCGGATTACCAGAGGGTATCTATCCATTAGTACAGGCCACATTGTATTTAACAAATACAAGTAAAAGTAACAGCATTCTTGGATTTTTTGATGCGGTCCGCAGCCTAAAAGAAGAAAAAGCTCAGTTAATTCCCAGCCATCTACGCGATTCCCATCGAGATGGGGCGGCTTTTGGAGATGGAAAGGGCTACCGCTATCCCCATGCATATTCAGAACATTGGGTAGCTCAGCAATATTTACCGGAGACACTTCAAGGCCAAATATTTTGGCAACCAGGTAAAAGCGGCTGGGAGGCGGAACGCAGCCAACAATTGCAATGGCAACGAGCTGCCCAATTATCAGCAGCCGCTGAATGGGGGATTGAACAAGGTGAAAGTGTTAGCAGTAGCCCTAGCACCCCAAGCCTTGAACGCTGGTTAAAGCGACAAATGGTTCAAGCAGGAGAACGCTTACAGCTTCTGCAGCAACGTTTTTGGCAGGGAATTCCCCTAGAGCGCCATCACAGAGTATTGGTTTTAAATTGCCAATCTTTGTTCTGGGCGCTACCTGCAATGAAACTTGCCCCGGAAGGTGGTGTGAGTTTGCAGGTGGAGAATCGCGAAACTGCAACCAAACTTGAGGCCCAATTACAGGTGCTTGATCAGCTACAAAAGCCTATTATTTATCAAACTGAGCCCCATTGCCTCGATCAACTTCATCTGCAACTACAAGAAGGTGAGAAGTTTGAACTTATTATTGGGCGCAATCTACTCAAAGGAGCAACTCCCAGTGAAAGAGAGAAATGGCTCAATCAGTTAGATTTACTACTAACCGAAGATGGTCGCCTTACTTTTCTAAATAGCCACAGGGAATTAGGGCCCTTGAATCTTTTGCCTAAGGGTTCTTTGGGCTGGGTAAACAGCCTGCAAATTGAGATGTGTCAATTAGAAAAAGAATGGCTTAATAATGAAGCTTTTAATCTACCGCTTGAGAACCTATTGAAAAGTTCTGGCTGGGTGGCTTCTGTAGATAAATGGCTGGAACAGGTTGAATTTATTATTAGCCCCCAATTACTGGAGCAGTGGTTTAACCCCGAAAGTAAATACCGTTGCTGGTGGCTTAACAACTTCGCAGCTGAATTATTAACTGAACTTGAAAATTGCTACCAGCATCAGCTGGGTGTCAAACTGATTCAACCCCTGATACATCAGCGTTTAACAGCGCAAAAAAACCCCGCCCTGAGGCGGGGTTTATAAAAACGTAAATTAACTGATCAAAAGATCAACTAATTACCAAAGGCCACGAACGGCAGCAGGGGCGGAGCTGGCTCCAGCGGAACGGGCAGTTACTTTCGACCAGTTACTTTATTCATCACTTGATTGGCTTGAATAGAAGCAGGCAAGAACACATACCAAGAAAGAAGTGAGCTGCACTGAGCTGCGCTCCTACACTTACCTTTTGCAGAGATATTCTGCTTGCCATCAAATTTGTCGTTATCAGCCAAACGGAAATCAACAGGCAAGTTCTTCATAATCGCAGCAGAAGACAGCTTGCCGCCTTTAGAAGCGAGAACTATCGCAGAACGCAGGGCTGGCACTGCTGTTTTCTTTGATGCCCAGTAAGGGAAGTAGCTGCGGGTTTGATCCTGCAGGAACTTAACGCCATTTTTTGAATAGAGATAGCGGGAAACACCAACTAAATCTACGTTGTAGGTTTTAGATAAACCGGCTTTAACTTCCTTAGCAGTCCAACCTGAGGCGGTCAAACCAGAAGAAAGGCCACGCTCGTTGCTGGTGGCATTCTTCGACTTAAGGAAGTTGTTGAAATCAGAAAATTTTGTAGTCCATACAGCACCACCGGAGTTCCAACGAACAGGTGAGGGCTGAGCGGAAACGGGTAAGGCAGACACGGAAATGGCAGCGCCGGCAAGAAGGCCAGCAGCAATGCGCTTTAGCATGGGAGCAAAAGTAACACTTAAACTTTAGTTTAGTTTCAAAAAGAAAATTAGCCAACCCTGTTTTCAAACCCTGATCAATACTTACCGGTTGCGATACCCATCCACGGAGGGATCGATCATTGAAAACCACCCCTTAGGGCAAAGCAACCGCTCCCCCGCCAGCCGAAATTCCACATTGTTCCCCAAACCGCGGCAAGCAACCCCGCGGGCAACATTGTTGTCTATTCGAACCTCCGCCAAGTAGCGCTCATCTATTTGCCGCGGCCGCAAGCTCAAACGAGCCTGTTCTGGAATTACATCAACTTTGGCTTCAAATTCAGTGGGCAGCTCGATACCAAGAACGTCCATAAAAGGCGTAAATCCACCCCAGTAGTGCCTTGTGATTTCTCCCCCAACAAAGCGGCTCATTAGAGCTGCTGCCTGCTGACGCACCTCCTGCAGCGATTCCTGAGCCTCCAAATCATTGAGGATGGTGTCTGCGCTAACGCGTGCCAGGGGCGGCGGCAGCAACTGAAGGCGTAAAAGCCCTGCCAGCCCCAACATGCCCAGCAACAAAATCAGCACAAACTTGTATGTGCGTGGCATGGCAATGGGAACTGTCCCCTGAAATTAGCTGCTTCCAAAAGTTTCCAGTGGTGGCACCATTGCTCCACTCCAGCCCACAAGCCACAACTCAGCATCAAAACTGATGTGGCTCACCTGAACAGGCCAGCTAATTCCACTGGGAAGGTGCCGCGCAATTGGCTGGTTGTATTCCTTACACCAATCCGACAGCTCTAAAGCGATGCTGCTGCGTTTTTGTTTTATTAATGCCTCCTTTGCAACCCAGCTGCATAAAACAGCCTGCTGCAAAGCATCCCCTTTGAGATGCACCAGCTGAGCTTGTTCGATCTCAGGAAAAAAGCGTTGCATCAATGCATTTGCAGCCAGGGGGCGACTAGCCCGCTCCAGATCAACCCCGATTTGCTTTCTAGACCAACCAAGCAACAGCCGCTCTGAGCTATGGCTCCAACTCACTTCACCCCATCCACGCGCCAAAAGTGGGGGTAAACCTGGGGGCGCCTTGAGGGGAATCTCAAGGGGATCAATATCAAACCAATGAGCCAACCATCGGCGCACTAAAAATCTGCTGCACAGAAATCTTTGTTTTACGGAGCCAGGCAATATTTCAGCCCAACACTGCTCCTGGGCTGTGATTCCCGCGAGCAGATCACCATCAGCTGGATCTTTGAGAGCTCCCCAACCCAAGCGAGACTGCTTAAGTTCTAACGAGCCCATAGATCCAGCCATGGCACTTGAAATCGGCGATTCCGCTCCCAGCTTCATCCTTCCAGATCAAAGTGGTCAATCGGTAAATCTTGAAGAGCAACGCGGCAAAAGGGTTGTGCTCTATTTCTATCCAAAAGACGACACTCCAGGCTGCACAAAAGAAGCTTGCAATTTTCGTGACCAATGGGCTTTATTCGAAACAAATGGCATCAAAGTTTTTGGTATTAGTAAAGATGGCGCAAAAAGCCACGGCAAATTCATTGAAAAATACAGCTTGCCTTTTACTTTGTTAAGTGATGAGGAACCTTGCCCAGTTGCTACATCCTATGAAAGCTACGGACTCAAAAAATTCATGGGGCGTGAATACATGGGAATGATGCGTCACACTTTCGTAATAGATGCAGAAGGGAAGCTGGAAAGGATTTACACAAAAGTAAAAGCTGAAACAATGGCTGAAACCATTCTCAACGACCTTGGTATCAGCAGCTAAGCCGCCCCAGGGCTTCCAAGGCGAGATTTAGGGCCAAGCGTGGTTGCAAACCAGCTTCTATCAAAAGAGGCTGCAACAACTCTGCATCCCCCCCCGTGAGCCAGAGCTTCGCCCCAGAAAACAGGAGGGGCATTTGGCTGTAGCTACTACAAAGCGCTGCGGCCAGCCCATGCAAAACGCCAACAGACATAGCTCCCACGGTGTTTTGGGGCCAAATTTCCGTAATTTTCAACCGGTCTACCTTTGGCAGTAACACCTCTGGCAGAGCATTGGTGGCCTGATTCAACGAATGCAGCTGTAAGGCTGCTCCGGCCATGATTCGGCCACCGCAAAAAGCGCCGCCAGAATCAACAAGAGTGAGGCTGAACGCAGTGCCAGCATCGGCTACTAACACTGCTCCGGCGCTGCGCTGCCAGGCCCCCCACCCCACCAGAGCACGATCAACTCCAAGTCCAATCGCCTGGTTTTTAAGGGGCACCATTTCAACCACTACTTGGCTTTGATTCCAAGCTTCAAGTTCCTTTGGTACTGCCCCCACAGCAGCCCATCGCTGGGGAGGCTGCTGCAAAAATTGCTCTAGACCTTGGGCTGGACTGCAATGCCAAAAGTGATCGCCTACACCCCAATGCCAACGGCTATTACCGATCAAGAGCAGCCGTTCCATCGCCTAGATCCCAGCCCCCTCAAGCATTGATTCCTGCAAATGCAGGCCGCATTCCTGCTGCTTGCCCGCAAAACGGCTTCCCCTGCCCTGCCCTGCATCAGGGGCGCTGGAGTGCCAATCCCCAACAGTGCTGTAGCCCTGCTCAAAAAGAGGATGGGGGGGCAGCTTGTGCTCTTGCATGTAGTAATAAACATCCTTACTGGTGTATTTCAGCAGCGGGCGCAAGCTCCAGCGACCCCTAATTAATTCCAGAGGAGCCATGGTTGATCTGTGATCTGTTTGACGTGCTCTCACCCCGCTCGCCCAACAAGCCACCGAGGCAGTATCCAAGGCTTGATCCAGCGGCTCCACTTTGCGCAGCCGGTGATATTTAGCTAGCGAACCAGGCTCCTCGCTTTCCCACAATTTGCCCAATAACGCTTCCATCCGCGCCGGGCTCATGGAGGGCTGGACCACTTGAATATTTAGTTGTAAAAGATTTTTAAGATCCTCAGCATAAACATAGGTTTCCGCTGGTAAATAACCGGTATCAACCCAATAGATCGGAATATTTGGCTCAATTTGAGTGGCTAGATGCAGCAGCACCGCCGATTGGATACCAAAACTTGTGGTGAGCGCAAAGCTAGAACCAAATTGTTGCAAACCCCACTGCAACTGCCCTGGGGCATCAAGTTCAACTAGTTGGGCCTGAAACAGTTCCAACTCAGCTGCAAGATCGAGCGACGAACGCCCCATTCATCAATTTCCAACCAACCGCAGCGTCACGCTAAACCCCGTAGTGTGCCAATAAATCGGAGGTTGTAGTAGTGCAGGCACCGATAGTGATTATTGGCGGCGGTTTTGGGGGCCTCTACACAGCTCTCGAGTTGGCAAAACAAGCCAATCACCCCCCACTGCTTTTGGTTGAACCAAACGAAAGATTTGTTTTTTCACCTTTTCTCTACGAATTGCTCAGCGCCGAACTCGCCCTGTGGCAACTTGCGCCGCGCTACGACAACTTGCTAGCAGGCCACGGCATTGGTTGGTTAAAAGATCGGGCTACAGCCATTACCCCTGAAGACTCCAAATTACACACCGCAGGCGGCAAGGAGCTCAACTACAGCCGCTTGGTGGTGGCTACAGGAGCGGCTCCTTTCAGCTTTGGCGTGCCTGGAGTGGAAACTTATGCCCAAACTTTTAGAACCCTTGCGGATGTGGATCGCTTGGCGGCATTAATCAAAAAAATTAAACAGCAACCTCAATCGCTGCAACGGATTGCGGTTGTTGGAGCTGGCCCCAGTGGAGTGGAGCTGGCTTGCAAATTGGCAGATTTATTAAAGGGCTCTGCTGTGGTGGAACTGCTCGAGCGGGGACCGCAATGTTTAGCCAATGCCAAGGCTTTCAATCGCCAGCAGGCGCTACTGGCGCTGCAACGCTTAGACGTGCGCTTGCGTTGCAACTGTGAGGTATTAAGTGTGGGCGCCCATGAGCTGCAACTCAAGCAAGAGGGTTCTGAAACGCCCGAGCAATTAAAAATAGCTGCTGTTATTTGGACTGCCGGCCAGCAAAGCAAGCCGCCATGCCCCCAGCTCCCTCAACAACAAAATGGCAAGCTTCAATGCCTTGCAAATCTGCAAGTTCAGGATTTTCCTGAAATTTTCGGCATTGGTGATGGTGCCTTTGTTCCCCACGACCCTCCACTACCTGCAAGTGCCCAAGTGGCTTTCCAGCAGGCGCCAATACTTGCTCGCAACTTAATGAGCTCATTAGCTGCAGAACCCTTAGCGGATTTCGTTTGGAATGATCTTGGTGAAATGCTCAGCCTTGGTGTTGGCAAGGCAAGCCTCACAGGGATGGGAATAACCCTGGCAGGCCCTGCAGCCCAACAAATACGGCGTTGGACTTATCTCACCCGCCTACCGGGTGCACAGTTGCCTTTCAAGGTGGCTGCAGGCTGGCTTGGTGAATTTATCGGGCAATAGTAGTTGCTTAATTTGCTAGTTCTTTCAGCCTTTGAGTGAGATTTGCGCCAGTTATGCACCAGTTGAATTGAGCCGCCCGCGCCGGCCCAGCCTTTGACAATTCCAGCTGCAAGCATCGATCGTTAAATATCTGCGCCATTGCAGATGTCATTTGATCAATTTTTATGGGATTAAGCGGTAATGCCGCAGCTCCAACAACTTCAGGTAACGCCCCGGCGGTGGAAGCTAAAACCGGCGTACCGCAGGCCATCGCCTCTAGCGCAGGTAAACCAAAACCCTCCCAAAGACTTGGCATAACTAATGCCGTGGCACGATTTAACAACGTAAGGCGTTCGTTGTTATCAACCCATGGGGTAAAGCGGCAACGCTTTTCGATCCCAAGTTCCACTGCTAATTTCTGCAACTTGGGGGTGTATCGAGAGTCGTGGGGACCAACAAAATGCAACATCTGCTCCCCCTGCGGAAGCCGAGCAAAAGCGCGGATTAAACGGGCCAGATTTTTATGGGGATCATGGCGGCCAAGCACCAGCAAAAAGTTTTCCCTCTGCAACCCCATGGGCTTCAATAACCCCGGGGAAAAACCCAAACGCAACACCGATAGCCGCCGCAAAGGCAGGCGCAACCGCATGTGAACCTCCCGGGCAGTTGCCTCTGAATTGCACAGCACGTGGCGAGCTCGATGCAATACCAAAGGCACATAGGCCAAGTGATAAGCGAGTAGGGGCGAAAGCTGGGGGTAGCGCAGAGGCAGCAGATCGTGGGCGAGAACCACCGCAGGCACACCTCTACCCAGAGGAGCTTCCGGTAGGGGAGAAAGCAAAAGCGGAGCACCGCTGCTCTTCCACAACTTTGGCAATTGCCTCTGGGTCCAAAGCAAACGTCGTAAGTGTCCGCGGGAGCCATGGTCTGGGGAGAGGCCCTGCGGCCAAAGCGCTGGCACCTCTTGATGATCTAGGGCTGCATATAGCTCCCTTGCTACAACCCCAATCCCCGTTGGCCTTTCCCCCAGATAACTGCCGTTAAAAAGCGCCAGGGGGGTACTCATCTCTGCCAGCCTGCACAGCTTGTGCAAGCATTATTAAGCGTATTCCCTATGCATATGACCCTGCAACTCGGCGACACCGTTCCAAACTTCACCCAAGACTCTCAGCTGGGATCCATCAATCTCTACGACTTTGCTGAAGGCAGCTGGGTGGTGCTCTTCTCTCACCCAGCTGACTACACCCCGGTATGCACCACTGAATTGGGCGAAGTAGCAAAACTAAGGCCCGAGTGGCAGAAACGCAATGTAAAAACAATTGCTCTAAGTGTCGATTCAGCTGAAAGCCACAAAGGTTGGATTGGCGACATCAACGAAACCCAATGCACCCTCGTTGATTATCCAATCCTTGCCGATGCCGATAAAAGTGTGAGTGATCTCTACGGAATGATTCATCCCAATGCACTTAATAATCTCACAGTGCGTTCAGTTTTTATCATTGATCCAAACAAAAAACTGCGTCTACAAATCACATATCCAGCTAGCACTGGTCGCAATTTCAATGAAATTCTGCGGGTGATTGATTCCTTGCAACTCACCGATAATCATCAGGTGGCAACACCTGTTAATTGGGTTGATGGCGATGATTGTGTAGTAGTTCCCTCGATTCCCACAGCAGAAGCACGGGTCAAATTCCCTAAAGGTGTAACTGAGGTAAAGCCATACCTGCGCACTACCCCCCAGCCAAACCGCTGATATGGCAACAACGGTGCTGGGCCTGATGAGTGGCACCAGCGCCGATGGGGTGGATGGGGTGCTGGTGAAGTTTTGGGGTAATAACCAGCGGCCCAGTTGGCGGCTTCTCAGTAGTGCCCATCACCCCTATCCAGTTGATTTGCAGCAACGCATAGTGGCAGCCGGGCAGGGAAAACCCTTGCCAGCTGCTGCTTGGCTGCAACTTGAGCAAGAAATTACCAAAGCCCAAGCTGTTTGCGCCCGCGCCGCTGACCCAAAAAACTGCGCGCAGCTGGTGGGCTGCCATGGCCAAACCCTCTGGCATCAGCCACCCCATCTACAACTGCTTGGCAGTAGTTGGCAAAGCCTTAATGCCGCAGCACTGGCGGAAATGCTGCAAAAGCCAGTGGTAAGTAATTTCCGCGCAGGTGATCTAGCCCGAGGCGGACAAGGGGCACCATTGGTTCCCCGCACCGATCAAGCCCTATTGCCAGCGGTTGGAGGGTGGCGTGCTGTTTTAAATCTTGGCGGCATTGCGAACGTAACTTTGCTGCCGCCAGCCCACGGCCCCGATCAAACCAAGCCGTTACGGGGCTGGGATTGCGGACCCGCCAATAGTTTGATTGATTTAGCGGTTCAATTTTTTAGTGCTGGCGCCCGCAGCTACGACCAAGACGGCAGCTGGGCTTTAGAGGGAAAGGTGCAAGAAGAGTTGCTGCAACAGTGGCTTAAGGAGCCTTACCTACAGAAAGCACCACCAAAATCAACTGGCCGCGAGCTCTACGGACGCCAAGACCTGGAGGCGAGAATTTCAAGCCTTAAAAAAGCTGGAATTGAGGCAGCAGCAGACGTGATTGCCACCCTTACAGCGTTTAGTGCTGCTGCTGTAGCTGCCGATCTCGATCGGGGTATAAAACCACTTGAACTTTTGATTTCTGGGGGCGGCTGTCGCAATAAAGCCCTGATGTTGCAATTGCGAAATCGCTGCCTCGGGGTGTGGGTTAGGCCCTTAGCTGAGCTAGGCATTGGCAACCAAGAAAGAGAAGCCCTGGCCTTCGCGTTGTTGGCCTGGTGGCAACAACGGGGATTTGCAGCGGGTATCCCGTCTGTAACAGGAGCTAAGCGCTGCGGACTATTGGGGCAATTGGTACGCCCTTAGCGATTGAGGCGAATGCGGCGAGGCAGCCCCCGTAAACGCTTAAGCGGGCTTTGTTGCTGGCGCTCCAACTGATTGCGTAGTCGCTCGCTGTTGCTTTGCGGGTTAGCGGCTTGCTCCCATTGGCTGAGCCCCTGCTGGATCAACACCTTGGCCATATTGCTAACTGTGCGGCTGTCTGCCTCTGCAGCTGCAGAAAGGCGCTCCCAGAGCCCCTCAGGTAACACCACCTGGATGCGCGGAGACTTGGATCTACCGCTGCTGGAGGTTTGACGAGTGGGCACAGGTGGAACCCAGGGGCAGAAATACTGACAAGTGTAGTAACACTGTCATGGGTAGTATCCGCCACTATAGTTGACAGCAATGGACAACGCCCATGTCTCTAGCCTCTAAAAAAAGCGCTGAGAAAGGTTCTGAGAAAAGTGATGTGCTGGTTTCAGCCGTTATCAGCACTTACCTGCTCACCCACCTTCATCACATATTGCAAAGAGCTGAATACGGAGCCAGCCAGGAGGGTCGCGCTGCAATGGCGAGTAACTATGCCCAGCTGCGCAAGGTGCTTTGCCTCGATGCCCGCACCATGGAAGACGCTTCAGCCGTAGAGAGCGTGGAGGAATTAGCCGCCTGAGATCCGGCCAGGCAATTTACGTTTGATTAGCTCTACTAATCAAACAAGTTTTTCCACAGCCGCAGCAGCTTTTCCACCTCAGCCTCAACATCTTTCCACAAGTAGGCAGTATCTAAGCCTGTCTGTCTTTGAAGCTTGGGGAAATTGATTAGCACCGCAGCTGCCCCCTTGACGGGAGCAAGCCTTGAGCTTCAACCCAAGCGGGAATTTTCGTTAACCGGAACAATCCAGTGGCCATTAGCAATCTCAGCTCTTAGATCAAACAGACAGTAAGTAAGTGGCAATTTTGACGAAGCCCTTTTTCTGTGGCGTATTGGTGCAACTGATAAACGGCAACATTGGTTAATCGAGCTACCACATCCGCATTAGTAGATGAATATCAGGTGAGTTTTCAAACCCCTCTGCCGAGTTCTTTATTTGAGGCCATGGCCCAATTCATTGATCTGCATCCTCAATGGGATCAATACCGCCTTCTACAGGCTGCTCTGGCTGGGTTTCTGTTGCAACAGGGGGGGCAACAGAGTTCGCAGCAACGGGAGTTAACCCGCAGATACGTGGATTGCATGTTTGGCAGCCGCAACAACCTCACTTAATACGGCGTTGTTCAAGGCTTTCAATTCTTTTGATATCAGTTCTTTGGAAATCAGCTGGGTTTTTTTCGGCTCCCCCCTGGGCCCAGCTAAAAAACAGCCAGTAGCTCACGATTGCCAAGCCTGCAGCTACAACGAGAGCGGTTACCTGTTCCAAGCGCTTGAGCATCTAGGCAGCAAGGTGGCTGATTAAGAGTCTGCCGCGCCGCATGCTTGGTATGGTCTGCCCATTGGTGCTGGCAAGATGCTGCGGCTTGAACGGGTCAGCAAGATCTATCCCACTGGGGAAGTGCTGAGGGATGTGACCTGGGAGGTAAAAGCGGGGGATCGGATTGGCCTGGTGGGGGTTAATGGCGCCGGTAAATCCACCCAGCTGCGGATTATTGCTGGCTTAGAAGATCCCACCACAGGGCTTGTGGTGAAGCAAGGGGATCCTCGAATCGTGTATTTGCAACAGGAATTCGACGTTGATCTGCGCTCCACAGTGCGCCAAGAACTGTTTCAAGCTTTCGGCGAAGCCGCAAAAGTGCTCAATAAACAAAAAGCGGTTGAGCAGGCCATGGCCAGTAGCGAAGCGGCGGAAAGCCCCGCCCATTTAGATAAATTAATTGAGCAATTAGGAAGCTTGCAAAACCAATTTGAAGCATTACATGGCTATGAATTAGATGCTCGGATCGATAAATTATTACCCACTATTGGTTTCTCTCAATCAGGGGCAGAGGATCTTGTCGGCGACTATTCCGGCGGCTGGCAAATGAGGATCGCTCTTGGCAAGATACTATTACAAGAACCAGACTTATTGCTCCTTGACGAGCCCACAAATCACCTTGATGTTGAAACAATTGAATGGCTAGAAAACTATCTTCGCGATCAAACTGTTCCTCAAGTTGTAATTAGTCACGATCGTGCATTTCTTGATCGTGTATGTAATCAAATTGTAGAAACAGAGCGCGGCGTGTCGCGTTCTTATTTAGGTAATTACAGTGAACACCTTGAACAAAAGCTCTTAGAACAGGAGGCAAATCTATCCGCCTTTGAACGGCAGCAAAAGGAACTTGCTAGTCAGCAGGCATTTATCGACCGCTTTAGGGCTAGCGCCACCAGATCTACCCAAGCAAAAAGTCGCGAAAAATTACTGGATAAAGTGGATCGCCTCGAGGCTCCCACTGAAGGTATTGGTGGACCTCGTTTCCAATTTCCCCCCGCCCCCCGCAGCGGCCGCGAGATCGCTGTATTTGAAGATCTAACCCACAGTTATGGCGACAAGATTTTGTTCTTAGGGGCCAATCTTGAGGTGGAACGGGGAGATCGCATTGCTTTTGTGGGCCCCAACGGAGCAGGTAAGTCAACGTTGTTGCGCTTGGTGATGGGCAACGAAAAACCCGATGAGGGTTCAGCTCGGTTAGGGGAGCACAACGTGATTGCTGGCTATTTCGAGCAAAATCAAGCCGAGGCTCTCAACCTTGAAAAAACAGTAATAGACACTCTTTTTGAAGCAGTGCCTGATTGGACCCAAACCCAGGTGCGTTCATTGCTTGGCAGTTTTTGTTTCAGCAATGAAGCTGTATTTAAAGAGGTGGGCAAACTTTCAGGGGGAGAAAAAGCACGGCTCGCATTGGCTTTAATGTTGCTGAGTCCGTGCAACTTGCTGGTGCTAGATGAACCAACAAATCATCTTGACATCCCCGCCAAGCAAATGTTGGAGGCAGCCCTTAAGGAATATGAAGGTGCCGCATTAATTGTGAGCCATGATCGTTATTTCTTAGCCCAGGTTGCTAACAAAATAGTCGAAATTAAAGATGGCGATCTTGTGCTTTACCGAGGCGACTACGCCTATTACGAACAAAAGAAAGAAGAGGAAAAGGAACTGTTGCTGCTTAGCGAACAAGAAGCGGAAAAAGAGGCTAAACGCAGCGCTAATCGTCAGAAGCAAAAAAGCAAGGCCGATAGCCGCCGAAAAAGACCGAGCTGAGCATGTTTGAAAACGCTCATCATCTCTTCATTCTTCACCCCATCCATGGGGTAAGGCTGAAGGAACTCACTAGCCCTATGGGTAAGTTTCACACCCCTTATCAACGCGCGGGAATTGGCCCTTGCGCCAATTAGTTATTGGTGTTGAGCTGATAATCCACAAAGCTTTTGCACGTGATGGCATCCCCATTCGCCAGGGCTCAGCACAAATTGCGCAAGCAATGGTCAAATGATGCCCAAATAGTGGATTGCTTCATGTTCCATAGCCTGGGAGAGGTGCGCGGTTTGGTGGCAACAAAGGGATCCCTGAGCCGCTATAAGTTCCATCTAGCTAGCGACACCCTCAGCATCAGCCCAGTGTTAAAGGCATTTTCTTGGCAACGGAAGTGCCCAATCAAATGCCCAAAAACACGTAACTTCACAGTTGACTAGGCAACAAGACTCATTTTTGTAGACCAAGCGGAAAAGTGTTCATACGCTGACTGAACTACCGCCATCTAACCAAAGTGAGCCAAATCAGCCAGATCAACAGCTCAAACACTCAAGTAGACCAATTACATGGCCAAGGCCACGTTCAAGCCTGGGATGCGGTTGAGGCTTACTTTCAATGCATTACTGAATGCTCTCTCGAAGATGGTGCCTGCGTAACCCGCTGCGTAGACGACTTACGCGAAGGAGGAGATGTGGAGCATTAGGGGCGGTGGTTCAGCTGCTACGCAATAAGCTGAAACAGTTCTTAGTATATCGGTAGCAGCTTTTAAACCATGGAAAATTCTTTGAATCTCAGCCTTGGTCAAAAATTTGAAGTTGAAAGAATAAGTAGAGCAATAGATTCGGAATCTGATCTAGAGGTGTTGCGCGGTTTGTCTAAACAGTTATTGAATGCCTGGCAAACCCAAAAAGCTGCCACAAACTGGGTTATTAAGCAGCAAATTCCTATTGGACCAGCCATTTACTAGATCTACTTAAATCCTGGAAATTTATTATCTCTTGTTTATTTGACTCATTTCAACAGGTATTAAGGAGTAGTTAAATATTTTCCCTTCGCGCATTGCCATTACATCAAGAGTTTGCCCAACTCCAGTTACTTCAACTGCCTTTAGAAATTGAGCAGGATCCTTAATCTGCTTTCCAGAAGCTTTTGTTATCAGATCACCAATTTGCAATCCAGCCCTTGCGGCAGGGCCGCCAGGCATCAAAGATGCAACTCTTACCCCACGAGGATCAGTTTGCAAAACCAAGCCAACCATGGCGTGGCTAGCTCGACCATTTTTCACTAGTTGATCTGCAATATTTTGGGCCCGATTTATAGGTATTGAAAATCCCAAGCCAGCACCTGGGCCAGAGCGCACCATCGCGTTAATACCCACCACTTGACCTTCAGCATTCAAAAGCGGTCCACCTGAATTACCAGGATTAATAGCAGCGTCAGTTTGAATTAAATCCAAACGTTTATCGGTTATTCCAAGCTTGCTGGCATTGCGATTTGTGCTGCTGATGATGCCCAAAGTAACGGTGTTATCAAGCCCAAAAGGATTCCCCACGGCAATTGCCCAATCTCCAACTTGAACCCCATCGGAATTTCCAAGGGGGGCCACCGGCAAGGGCGAATTAGAGCTAACACGCACCACCGCCAGATCGGTTATTGGATCGCTGCCCACAACGGAACCCTCCAAACTGCGGCCATCCACCAGAACCACAGTGACCCTGCTGCTGCCATCTACTACATGGGCATTTGTAAGGATTAGGCCTTCCGGCTGAAAAATCACTCCAGTGCCTTGACCCCTTTCCGTGCGCTGGCTCGGAATCCCCGCTCCTGGAACCCCAAAGAACTGCCTAAAAAGAGGATCCATCAAAAGCATCTGGGGTATACCCCTTGAGCTTGTATTAACCACCGTGCGTTCGGTATCTATCCGCACCACTGCCGGACCGGCCCTGCGTACTGCATCAGCAACAAAAGAACTACGCCCAAGGGGCAGCCCGCCTTGGGCTAAAGCAGGTGCTGACATTGCAAGCAAAGCTGCTGAAATAAACAGTTGCGTGGGCAATTTTGCTGTTAGCAGAAACAAGCCTTTTGATCTATCTCCCATAATGGTGGCTATACGTAGTTGAGCAAGATGAATCAGGTTTTTCCACTCCTTTATCTAGCTTGCATGGCTGCACTGCTTTGGCAGGCCTTCCGTGTGATGGGCAGGGGATTTAGTTCAAGCGCCGCAATGCTTCAACCACGCCCGCCAATCAATATCCACCCAGAAATGCTTGATGCCAATGGCAGAATCACAACGGAAGAATTGCTTGTAGTGCGCTTCAGCGGAGATAACGAACCGTTGAAGGCCGACGATCGCGCAAGCTAGTAGAAACTGCAAACTGTGTACCGATGCAAGCCGGAGTTACCCAAGTGGATCAACGCACCAAAGTGGTGGCAGCAGTACTCAAAGCGGTGAAGTTGCCGCCAAGATTTCGCTTGCGGATGGTTAAAGATAATCCCGTTCGCCTAGAGCTCACAATTACTCCCGCCTATGGCCAAGAGCCAATTTTGGTGGGACTTGTGGAATCTCAAGATCTTGTAGCCCGCAGAGATCGTGAAGGCCGTATACCAAGAGATCTTCAAGGCACTTGGGATTGGACTGTGCGCCACGGCAAGGTCTCTACCGGTGGCTGGAACCCTTATTTAAAAGAAGCACTGCAAACCATGTTTGAAACAGGTTTACCCGCGATTGTGTTTGAGCAAACCACTGGTGAGCCATATCACCCAGTAGATGGCGCCCGCCATGTGCGCTAGCTAGCTAATTGCGCTGATTAAGCAGAGATTTTATTTTGCGTTCAAGGATTGCAGCGGTGGCAGGGAAGGTAATCAAATTAGCGGCAAAAACTGGCCAATCACGGTTTAGCCAGCCATAGATCCCCCAGCCTGCTACCCCCAAAGTGAATAGCAAATACATTCTCAGAGAAATCCCTCTGGTTTCGTTTGTGCGGAGAACCTTGATGGCCTGAGGGAAAAAGCTTGTTGTAGTAAGAAAAGCGGAGCCATATCCCAAAAGCTGCACGGCTCGATCCGTCACTGGAAGAAAAGCTAAAGCTCAGCCTTAAGCCATAAACCTGCAAATGTCAATCCTGGATATGCACCGGACCTATTTAGGGGAGCACTGTCAATAGTGCGCTATTAAACGTTACAATTAGCGCAGTTCACCACCTCGCACCATGTCTGATTCTGATTCACGCTTCGGTTTTGTAAATTTCGCTGAAACCTGGAATGGACGCCTAGCCATGATGGGTTTTGTTATCGGCCTTGCTACTGAGCTTCTCACCGGCCAAGGAATCCTTGCTCAAGTTGGCCTCGGCTGATTCGGCAGAATTTATCTTTAACTAATTAAGAAGGGGGCGCAAGCCTCCTTTTTTATGTTCAATTCTGCCAGCACCCACAGACAACTCGATATGGTGATTGGGCTTGCATGGATGCGATGGGGCTTTTTGTTCAAAATCGCCGGGATGGCTCAAGGATATTGAGTAGCTCATTAGCGATTACGTTTATCGGCCTAGTTCGCATCAACACCACCTGGGGGTTAGTTGTGTTTTTACTAGGAAGTGCCACAAGTACTTGGTTTTGGCAGCGCTACAAGCAGCTAAAGAATTAATGGATTTACCTAGGTACTCCGTTCAGCAATTAAACGAAGCGATTGGGGTGCTGCTGGAGAGGGCTTTTGCGCCCCGATTTTTAATTGAAGCAGCAGCCTTAAAACCAGTACTTAAGAAAGGGCATCTCTGGTTCACCCTTAGTGATGGTGACGCCACCATTCAAGCAGTGGCATGGGCATCCACCTTGCAGCGCCTAAATTTTTGCCCGGAAGATGGCGATGGCGTGGTAGTGGTAGCAAAACTAAATTTTTGGGCAGCTAGAGCAAGCCTGAGCGTTCAAGTACTTGATATGAGGCCGTCTCTTACAACGGTGCTACGACGCTTTGAAGCCGTAAAAATAAAATTAGAGGCAGAAGGCTTATTAGCGCTTGAGAAGAAGCGCAGTTTGCCGGCATATCCGAGTTGTATCGCCTTACTAACTAGCGTGCCAAGCTCCGCATTGGCAGATTTATTACGTACAGCTCAACAACGCTGGCCTGGTTGTGCAATTCGTGTGGTGCCAATTCCGGTGCAAGGCGATAAAGAAAAAGAAATCTGTTCAGTATTTGAAAAGCTTGAAAAGCACTGGCAGCAATTAGGTATAGAAGCTTTGGTGCTAGCAAGGGGAGGAGGTAGCCGTGAAGATCTAGCAATATTTGATAGCGAAGCCATAGCTCGCTGCATCAGCCGTTGCCCGATACCAACCGTTACCGGAATTGGCCATGAAGACGACATCACAGTGGCTGATCTTGTTGCTGATTACCGAGCGGCAACACCAACCGCCGCAATTGTTGCCCTACTACCAGATGGCAAACAGAAGCAACAACAGCTGTATGAGCAGGGCTTGCACTGGCGCCAATACTTGCAAAATCGCATCCAAATAAAAATCGATAATCACCATCAAAATCAAGGAACCCAACAGTGCAAAAACTCAGTAGAAAAACGGATTGAACGTAAGCTCTGGCAGTTAAAAAATTTAATTAACTTAAGGAGTGCGGTGTCACCACTGCGCTTAGCAAAAAGGGGGTATTGCATCTTGAGAAGTGAAACTGGAAAAGTAGTAAAAAACAGCAAGAATCTAAAAAAGGGAGACTTAATTAGTGCAGAATTAATTGATGGCAGCCTTGAGTTAACAATCAATAATGTCGCAAAAGGAAAAAATGAGGGGCAATTATGAAAAAAACAAACAAACAGCAATTGAACTACCAGCAAGCTCAAGAAGCACTCGAAAAAATAATTAGTAATCTACAAAGCGAAGAGTTGCCAATTGAAGATATCCCAAGCCTATATGCAGAGGCACTGGAAATGGAAAAAACTTGCCGCGAAATACTCAGCCAAGTGGTTCAGGATATAAAGAAACTAGATCCAGAAGGCTTAATACTTAATGAATTAAGCCTCGATGTTTCTTGAGCGCCTAACTACGGTCAATGTCATACCAAAATATAGGATCAAACCAATTAACCAAACCCAAAGATTAAGCACAATCACACCGCCAACCAAGCCATAGGCAAGGAAACGAGAGGAAAGCCAGATCAATAAACTACCCAGCAACGGATTAAGCAACGTTAGAGTTGTTGCAACAAATAGTGCGCCATACCAAAGGAATTTCAAGGGTGGCCTTCTGCGGGGCAAAAAACTAAACAAGAGCGCAATACCGATTAATAAAGCACACCAGCTAGAAAAAACAGAAGTAGCAGATCGAGCCGGCAGTTGCCACACTTCAGGCAACACTAAAGACCAGCTAGCCAAAGAAGACCAAATGCCAAGCCAAATCAACTTAAAAGGAGTTGTTAGTTGATTAATTAATAATAAAAATGCAAGCAACAATGCACCAAAAATAGCCTTAGCCCTTTGCAATAACAAATCACTGAAGTGCCAAAACCAGGAATGATTAGGTAATAGTGGCTCCTTAAATCCAAGCCAAAGCCGATCGTAACCTCGCTGCAACGAAAGGGTTGCATTACTAGCGGTAATTAATAAAGCAAATGCACCAATTATTCCTGCCGCCCGACCTTGAGCTATTAACGTTTCCAAAACATCAGCAATTACAAATCTGCTACCAGGTGGAAGCACCTGATCTGCAAAATCTAAAATCTGTTCAAGCGCACCATCGGCCTGACCAAAAACACGAGCTGCTACACCAAAACAAAGCAAAAGGAATGGAAAAATTGACTGCAAACTATGAAAAGCAAATGCAGCACTTAAATCAACACAGCCATGGCGATTCCACAAACGAATCACCTGCCTAAATTGCCAAAAAGTTAATCTTGAGAGATTTTTAAACATGGCCAATAAAGCACAAAAAAAGCCACCTTTAGAAGGTGGCTGGGGCATTAGCGCTAATTAAAGC